>CAOKLO010000044.1 GCA_948469375.1 uncultured bacterium
GGGGCATCCGTGCGCCGATGGCGATGATCCCGGCGGTGGGGTGGATCTTCCGCTCACCGTAGTCCGGGGCCCACTCCTCCTGAAGCAGCTTCTCCGGCATCCCCTCGAACTGCCCCTTCCGGCAGGCGGCAAGGTTCCGCCGCTCCGGACGGGAGGCGGAGTCCTCGTAGAGGAATGAGGGGATCCTCAGCTCCTCCCAGATGCGCTTTGCCACCCGCTTGGAGAGCTCCACGCACTCGGCCACGTCCATGTCCATGGTGGGCACGAAGGGGATCACGTCCGTTGCGCCCATCCGGGGATGCTGGCCCTGGTGCTTGGTCATGTCGATGGTCTCCATGGCCTTCCTGCACAGCTGGAACGCCGCCTCCTCGATGGCCTCCGGGGAGCCCACCATGGTGAACACGCACCGGTTGTGGTTTCCGTCGGACTGTACGTCAAAGAGCATACAGCCCGGGATGCTCTTCGCCACGTCCACCAGGCCCTGGTAGACCGCCTCGTTGGTCTCCTTGCTCACGCTGAAATTGGGGATGCACTCCACTAACTTGCCCATGGCTTTTTCCTCCAAAATTTTGATTGGGACGAATGGATGTTGGGCTTCGCCCAAGCCCACCAGGGCTCTGCCCTGGACCCGGCAGGGGCCTTGCCCCTGCACCCCACCAGGGGCTGAGCCCCTGGACCCGCATACTGGCGCACTGCCTCTTTTTCAGACAGGACTGCCCTTCTTGATGACCTGCCGCACCAGGTTGCTGCCCATGCGGTAGCAGATGTAGTCCAGGTCCGGCGCGTCCCAGAGGACCAGGTCCGCCTGCTTGCCGGGCTCCACCGTGCCCACCTTGTCCGCCATGCCGATGGCGGCGGCGGCGTTGAGGGTCACGGCGGTCAGCACCTCCTCCGGGGTGAAGCGGTACTTCAGACACCCCAGGTTGATGACCAGCTGGATATTCAGGCACGGACAAGAGCCGGGGTTGAAGTCCGTGGCCATAGCCACCGGTACCCCCGCCTGCTGGAACTGCTTCGCCGGGGCAAAATCCGCCCCCAGATAGAAGCTGGTGGCGGGCAGGAGGCAGGCCACTGTACCGCCTTTCGCCATGCTGTCGATGCCCTCCTGGGGGCAGACGATGAGGTGCTCGGCGGAGATGGCCCCCACCTCCCCGGCAAGCTGGGAGCCGCCGATGGCCTCGATCTCGTCGGCGTGGATCTTGGGCGTGAGGCCACAGCGCTTTCCGGCCTCCAGGATGCGGCGGGATTCCTCTACCGTGAACGTATCCGCCTCACAGAAGACGTCGCAGAATTTGGCAATGCCCTGCTCCCGCACCAGGGGGAGCATCTCCTCGCAGACCAGCCGGACATACTCCTCCCGGCGCTCCTTGTACTCGGCGGGCACCAGATGGGCCCCCATGAAGGTGGCCGCGATGTCCATCGGATGGCGCCGGTCCAGGTCCCGGATGACCTGGAGGGCCTTCAGCTCGTGCTCCGTCGCCAGGCCGTAGCCGCTTTTGGCCTCGCAGGTGGTGGTGCCAAAGCTCATCATCTCGTCCAGGGCCCGCTCCGCCTTCCGGGCCAGCTCCTCCACGGAAGCAAGGCGTGTGGCGTTGGTGGTGGACTGGATGCCGCCTCCGGCGTTCTGGATCTCCAGGTAGGACTTGCCGTGGAGCTTCAGCCCCAGCTCGTTCTGCCTCCAGCCGCCGAAGATGAGGTGGGTATGGGCGTCCACCAGGCCGGGCGTCACCAGGTTTCCCCCGGCGTCCAGGACCTGGGCGTCCGCCGCAGCGGGAGGGGTCCCCTCCCCTGCCTGGGCGATGACGCCGTCCTCCGCCAGGACCCAGGCGTTCTTTGTCATTCGGACGGCCCCCTGGGCCTCCCCGCCTCGGGCGGAACTGCCCAGGGGGGTGGCCAGGATGCCGATGTTCTTGATGAGAAGTTTCTTCATGCTTCCAGCGCCTTCTTCACCAGCTCGTCGTCCGCAAGATACGGCAGGGTGATGTGGTCCTGACCGGCGTAGAGCTTGTTATACTCCGCTGCGGTGCTCAGGGCGTTCTCGTTCCGGGCCCAGGCGCGGCGGGACACGCCCACCATGGTGTCCCAGGGCATGGACATCCTCAAAATGGTGTCCACCCGCTCCGAGCCGTCCAGCACCATGCCGAAGCCGCCGTTGACCGCCTTGCCGATGCCCGTGCCGCCGCCGTTGTGGAGGGCGATGAGGCTCATGCCCCGGGCGGCGTTGCCCGCGTAGCACTGCACGGCCATGTCGGCCATGATGTTGGAGCCGTCCTTGATATTGCTGGTCTCCCGGAAGGGGGAGTCGGTGCCGCCGGTGTCGTGGTGGTCGCGGCCCAGCATGACGGGGCCGATCTCGCCGTTTCGGACCATCTCGTTGAACTTCAGCGCGATGTTCAGACGGCCCATGGCGTCCTGGTACAGGATGCGGCACTGGGTGCCGACGACCAGCTTGTTCTTCTTGGCGTCCCGGACCCAGACATAGTTGTCGTAGTCCTGGTAGCGGCGGTTGTGGGCCAGGATGTACTCCGCCGCGGCGGCGTCGGTCTTGTCCAGGTCCTCGCTCCTGCCGGAGAGGCAGCACCAGCGGAACGGGCCGTAGCCGAAGTCAAAGAGGCAGGGCCCCAGGATGTCCTCCACGTAGGAGGGGAAGACGAAGCCGTCCAGGTCGTTCTCGCCGTTCTTGCAGATGGAGGTGACCCCGGCGTCGTAGACCGCCTTGAGGAAGCTGTTGCCGTAGTCGAAGAAATAGGTGCCCCTGTCGTGGAGGGCGTTTATGAGCTCGTAGTGGCGGCGCAGGCTCTTGTCCACCAGCACCCGGAAGCCCTCCGGGTCCTTGTCCAGCATCTCCGTGCGCGCTTCGAAGGTCAGGCCCTGGGGACAGTAGCCGCCGTCGTAGGGCACATGGCAGGAGGTCTGGTCGCTGAGCAGGTCCACATGGACGTTCTTCTCCAAAAGGTACTCCAGCAGGTCCACCACATTGCCCAGATAGGCGATGGCGCAGGCCTCCTTGGCGGCCATCTTCTTCTGCGCCAGAGCCAGGGCCTCGTCCAGACTGTCCGTCTTTTCGCTGACCCAGCCCTGATTGTACCGGGTCATGAGGCGGGACTCGTCCACCTCCGCGATAATAGACACGGCTCCGGCGATCTCCGCCGCCTTGCCCTGGGCGCCGCTCATGCCGCCGAGACCGGCGGAGACGAACAGCCGTCCGGCCAGGTTCCCGTCCTCCGGGATGCCCAGCTTCAGCCGTCCGGCGTTGAGCAGGGTGTTGAAGGTGCCGTGGACGATGCCCTGGGGCCCGATGTACATCCAGCCGCCGGCGGTCATCTGGCCGTAGTTGGCCACGCCCAGGGCGGCGGCCCGGTTGAAGTTCTTCTGATCGTCAAAGCCGCCCACCATCAGGCCGTTGGTGATGATGCACCGGGGGGCCAGCTTGTGGGAGTGGAAGAGGCCCAGGGGGTGGCCGCTCATGACCACCAGGGTCTGCTCATCGGTCATGACCTCCAGGTACTTCTTAATGAGCCGGTACTGCATCCAGTTCTGACAGACCTGCCCCGTCTCGCCATAGGTCACCAGCTCGTAGGGGTACAGGGCCACCTCAAAGTCCAGGTTGTTGTCGATCATCACCTGGAAGGCCTTGGCCTCCACGCAGCTGCCCTTGTAGCTGTCGATGGGCTTGCCGCTGAGCCTGCCCTCCGGACGGAAGCGGTAGCCGTAGATGCGCCCGTGCTCCTCCAGCTCCCGGGCGAACTCCTTGGCCATCTCCTCGTGGTGGTCCGGATGGATGTAGCGCAGGGCGTTCTTGATGGCCAGAGCCTTGTCCGAGGCCGAGAGGTGGGCCTCCCGCCGGGGCGCACGGCGGCACCCCTCCACAAAGGCCGGGTACGCCGGAAGCTCGTAGTCCAATTGGATGGTCATGGCGTCTGCATAGTTCATCGGGGATTCCTCCTTATTCTAATTTATTTTTGTTACGATAACATGTTGGGCTTCGCCCAAACCCACCAGGGGCCTTGCCCCTGGACCCCACCGCCCTTTGAAAAGGGCGGCCCGAAACTTTTATTTTACGCTTCGCTCCCTATAGACGAAACAAACATTCTATGATAAAATACTCACAAACACACCGGAAGGAGTGGGCCATCCATGCCTCATCAAGACCCCAGTCAAGACGAGCTCCTCCAGGAGCTCTTTCAGGCCGTCCTCGCCCTGGACAACCTCCAGGAGTGCGGCGACTTCTTCAGCGACCTCTTCACCCGCCAGGAGCTTTTGAGCTTCTCCCAGCGCCTCCAGGTGGCCAAGCTCCTCCTGGCCGGGGAGACCTACGAGATGGTGCGCCGCCAGGTCTCCGTCAGCAACTCCACCATCACCCGCATCAGTACGGCCCTCCAGTTCGGCCCCGGGGGCTACCGGACCGTCCTGCGCCGCTTGGCGGAGCAGGGGACCGGGGAGCAGGCTTAGGCCAGAGCCGGCACCTTCTCCTCCGCGATCTCCAGGAGCTCCCCGCTGCGGACCAGCTTCTCCACCGCGCGCACATCCGGCCAGATCTCCCGGTCCACGTCATAGAAGGCCACGTCCTGGCGCACCCTCTGGTAGAGGGCCTCGTGGACGGGGGAGATGCCCGTGCCGTGGCTGTTCACCCGGCGGCGGATGTCCACCGCCTGACAGGCGGTCAGAAGCTCCAGCGCCAAGACGGACAGGGTGTTCTGCAAGATGGTCCCCGCCTTCCGGGCGGCGGTGGTGCCCATGGAGACAAAGTCCTCCTGGTTGGCGGAGGAGGGGATGGAGTCCACGCTGGCCGGGTGGGCCAGGACCTTGTTCTCCGATACCATGGAGGCCGCGGAGTACTGCACAATCATAAAGCCGCTGTTCACCCCGCCCTCGGTGGTGAGGAACGGGGTCAGGCCGTTGGAGAGGGCGGCGTTCACCATCCGCTCCGTGCGCCGCTCGGAGATGCTGGCCAGCTCCGCGCAGGCGATGCCCAAAAAGTCGAAGGGCAGGGCCATGGGCTCCCCGTGGAAGTTTCCGCCGGAGATGACCGCCTCGTCCTCCGGGAAGAGGAGGGGGTTGTCGGTGACGGCGTTGAGCTCGATATCCACCTTGGCCTTGACAAACTCCAGCGTGTCCCGTACGGCCCCGTGGACCTGGGGGATACAGCGCAGGGCATAGGCGTCCTGAACCCGGGCGTGCTGGCAGTTGCGCAGGATCTCGCAGCCCTCTGTCAGCAGGCGGATGTTCTTCGCCACCTGGATCTGCCCGATCTGTCCCCGGACCGTGTGCATCCGCTCCTGGAAAGCGTCCAGCTGTCCGGTGAGGGCGGTGAGGGACATGGAGGCCACCAGGTCCGCAAGCTTGGCCGCCTGGATGGTGTCGTAGAGGTTCAGTGCCCCCACGCTGGTCATGGCGCAGGTGCCGTTGGTCACGCCCAGGCCCTCCTTGCTCACCAGGGTCTCCAGGGGGGTGAGGCCCGCACGCTTCATGGCCTCCGCGCCGGGGAGGACCTCGCCCTGGTAGACGGCCTCGCCCCGGCCCAGGAGCACCAGGCCCATGTGGGACAGGGGAGCCAGGTCGCCGGAGGCCCCCAGGGAGCCCTTCTGGGGCACTACGGGGATGACGCCCCGGTTGAGCATCTCCACCAGGAGCTCCACCAGGATGGGGCGCACGCCGCTGACGCCCACGCACAGCGCGTTGGCCCGCAGGAGCATCATGCCCCGGACCACCTCTTCGGCGTAGGGTTCGCCGGTGGCAGTGCAGTGGCTGAGGATCAGGTTGGTGGACAGGCGGCTGCTCATCTCCTCCGGCACCGCCACGGTGGCGAAGTCGCCAAAGCCGGTAGTGATGCCGTAGGCCACCCGGTTCTCCCCCGCGATCTTCTCCGCCAGGGCCCGGGAGCGGGCCATGGCCTCCCTGGCCTCCTCCGTCAGCTCCACGGCCGCGCCGTACCGGGCCGCCGCTACAAAGGATTCAAGGGTCAGGCTGTGGCCGTCCAGGGCCACGGTCTTGATGTCTTTGGGATGTCCCATGATATCTTCGTTCTCCTTCCGCAAAAATCGATGGTTTTTGATTTGCCGATGGAGACAGGATACCACAGAACCCCTGTCAAGTCAACCAACCGGCGCTGAAGAAACACACTTTTCTTTGTTTAATATTGACATAGCAGAGCGGTGCAGCGGTGTACCGCCGCACCGCTGGAGTGGTGTGATAAAGAAAGGAGGCCCCGCCGCTGTGGACCGGACCATCCTGCACTGTGACCTCAACAGCTTCTACGCCTCGGTGGAGCTCCTCTCCCGGCCGGACCTGCGGGAACGGCCTGTGGCCGTCTGCGGCGACCCGGCAAGCCGGAAGGGCATCATTTTGGCGAAAAACGAACCCGCCAAGCGCTTTGGCGTCAAAACTGCGGAAACCATTTGGCAGGCACGGGAGAAGTGTCCGGACCTGGTGCTCCTCCCGCCCCACCATGAGCTCTATAGAAAGTTCTCCCGGCTGGTGAACCACATCTACGGGCAGTACACCGACCTGGTGGAGCCCTTCGGTATCGACGAGAGCTGGTTGGATATCACCGGCAGCATGCACCTCTTCGGCGGGGACGCCGCTGCTATCGCCGGCGCGATCCGGGCGCGGGTGCGGCGGGAGCTGGGGCTTACCCTCTCCGTGGGCGTCAGCTTCAACAAGGTCTTTGCCAAGCTGGGCAGCGACTACCGCAAGCCGGATGCTACCACCGTCATCCCCCCGGACCGCTGGCGAGACATTGTATGGCCCCTGCCGCTGGGGAACCTCCTCTACGCCGGTCCCGCCGCCCAGCGGGCCCTGTCCCGGTACGGCGTGGGCACCATCGGGGACCTTGCGGCCCTGGACTCGGCCCTGCCGGAACGGCTGCTGGGAAAGCTGGGCAGTCAGCTGTGGCACTACGCCAACGGCGTGGACCCCTCCCCTGTCCGCCCCCAGCACGAAAAGGAGGCGGTCAAGAGCGTCGGGAACAGTTTTACGTTTCCGGAGAACCTGACCACATGGGCCCAGGTCCGCCGGGGCGCCGCCCTGCTCTGCGACAGCGTGGCCTCCCGGCTGCGCTCCCAGGACCTCTACTGCGGCGCGGTCCAGGCGGCGGTGCGGGACCCCGCCTTCCACAGCCGCTCCCGGCAGAAGCATCTGCCCCGGAGCACCCACCTGATGCGGGAGCTGCTGGAGGCGGCTATGGAGCTCATCGGCGGGATATGGCAGCCCCCCAGCCCTGTGCGGCTCATCAGTGTCACCGCCCTGGAGCTTACCGGCCGGCTGGAGACCTACGAGCAGGCCGACCTCTTTGCCCCGCCTCCCGCAGAGCGCAGGGAACATCTGGAGCAGACAGTCGACACCATTCGGAGAAAATTTGGGAGCGCCGCCATCTCCTTCGGGGACCCGAACGGCGGCGGGCAGGAGGACTCCGGCGAGGGTTAGAGCTCCCGGTTGAGCGCCTCCTCCAGCTTGCCGAGGGCGCGTTTTTCGATGCGGGATACATAGCACCTCGGCTATTGTAAACGATACAGTTCATAATTTTGTATCAATTCTATGCGTTTTCTAGCTGTTTGAAGCGGAATTTGATGATGATTTGTTTGTCGGCTGTTAACTCGATTCGCTCGATGAGACTGACCAAAAGCTCTCGATTGGCAGAGGCGGTCTCCAGGAACCGCTCAGTCAATTTTTTGGTCAGATCCAGTTGTTCCGCCGGAGAAAAGTCTGGTCGATCCAGTTGACTGAGTCGTTGCTCCAGGGCGGAGCGGTCGGCTTTGACCTTGCCATAGATGCGTTGAAAATCAGCCTCCTCAAGAACGCCGCTGAGCTTATCCATGTAGACTTTGTCTAAGTGGGCAGTAAGACTGTCGATCCTAGCTTTGAGGGAGTTGATCTCCTTCTCGTTGTCCGCCTCAGCCAGGGCTCTTGCTACTTCTCGCTGGGCCTGGGGCAAAAGGCGATCTGCTTGCAGATAGGCGCCACAGACCTCCCGCACTTTTTCCATTACCGCCTGGGTGACGCTTTCAACCTTGATGGTGTGGCTGGTGCAGACTCCCGCCTTGGTGAACCTCTGGTAGGTTCGGCAGACAAAAATCAAACGATCCTCACCGGACGCCATTTTTCGATTGATCACTGCAAGCGGGTAACCACACTCGTGACAGAAAATCAATCCCTTGAGCAGGAAGTCGTATGTGCGGCTACGAGTTCTCCTGCGGCTATTGATCAGAACCCGCACTTTCTCAAAGGTTTCCCGATCAATCAATGGTTCATGAGTCCCCTCTACCACCACCCAGTCTCGGCGATCCTGTTTGATGCACTTCTTGGATTTGTAGTTAATCTTCCGGGTGCGGCCCTGAACCATACTGCCGATGTAAGTCTCATTTTGCAACATATCGGATACCCGCTCACTACTCCACAGGCCAGTGTAAGGGCCAGGAGCTGACACGGTCAACCCGGCGTAAGTTGCTGGGGTTGGTATACCCTCGTTATTGAGTTGGACGGCAATTTGACGGCAGCTCATACCATCCAATGCCATGCCAAAGATACGCTGCACTATGGGCGCTACATCCTCATCGATAACGATTTTATTTTTTTCTGTGGGATGCATCTTATAGCCATAAACTGGTTTGCCGCCAATGAACAGGCCCTTACGTTGCTTGTCATGTTTGACACTGGATATCTTCTTGGAGATATCCTTGGCGTACATATCGTTCATGATGGCGCGGAAAGGCGTAATGTCATTAGCTGTGGAGTCCACACCAGTATCGATGCCGTCCAACAGGGAGATGTAGCGGACGCGGTGCTCCGGGAAGTATCGCTCCATGTAGTGGCCGGTAAGGATATAGTCACGTCCCAGACGACTCAGGTCTTTAGTAATGACCATGTTTACCTTTCGAGCCTCTATGTCGGTGATCATGCGCTGGAAATTCGGACGGTCGAAATTTGTTCCGGACCAACCATCGTCAATATAGGTGTCGTAGACGCTAAGACGGTGCTGCTGAACGAACTCATTGAGCAGAGACTGCTGGTTGTTGACGCTCTCGGACGGGCCCTCGCTCTCATCCTCCTTTGATAATCTGATGTATAATGCCGCATGGTAATCCATGGGATTGCTTATCTCTAAGTACATATCATCCCTCCTGAGATAAGCGGCCATTCATCACAATTATTACACTCTTTTACATACCCATTTTGCAACATCCTGCAATTCTTTTTTTAGGAAGGCCCTAAAAGAGCTTTCAATAATTTCTTCAAGGGAATTATTGTCTTCTGTATAGGAACAAGTTACGATTAAATCTTGAGACCTCAAAGAAACACCCCCAGTGTTAAGATGATAAAGTATATGCGAAGAGATTAGATTGTTTTCCGCTGTAGGGAAAAGAAAAACGATGGGGCAAAAACCCATCGCAGTTTCATAACTTAGTTTAATTAAAGCAAAATACTACTAGAATTGCAAAAATAGATTGAGCAACAGGCGGCAGTTGGCTGAACCGCTCCACAGGACTTACCTCCGTAGCTTATCCGGTGCCCCCTACAGCCTGCGACGGATTGGTTACCGCTCGGACCATAGCCAAGGCAGTGTATCATGATTCGGTATATGGGTCATGGCCTCAAGCTGCCACTGCTTGATTGTATACAGCATCCGGCTCTCCCTGTTCCTCCTTCCCTAAGTGGGATCATGGCTCTGGTCTGCCCAATACGGCTATACCATATACTTAACGTACCTGTTGGCTCTATGAAGCCCTATGGGCCTGTTTTTCAAGGTGCAAAGATGCCTTCCCAAAAGGCTTTTATGCCTCTCACCCTCACTCCACGCACAGATGGGATCTATCAGCCTACAAATCACAAAAAATCAACCCCCGCTTTTGGAGCGGGGGCTGATTTTTATGATTCGAATACACTAAGGTTTTCCAGCATAACATTCAAATCGTCTTCACTGAGGTCTCCTGGGATGTTCTCGTGCCCGGCATCTTCCAGACCGGTATCCATCAGGGGGTGCAGTGCTGTGTGATTTTCTTCCATATAGGTTTTAACCGCATTTTTTATAGCAGCCATCATTTGTTCTTTGCTCATTGTTGCCGGGGATGTGATTTGAATTTTAACCCCCGGCATCAGAGCTTCGGGATGCCGCTGTAAGTATTCCCAGATAGCCAGAACAATAAAGTCACTTTTCTTGTTGCCCAGCTTTTCCAGTAGTTCTCCAGCTGCGACCCGTTCCTGCGTATTACCGCTCCACTGGAGCGAGAAGCGATATTTATCAGCTTTCCGCAAGTCCTTCACCCGTCTTCTGATGAGGCGATTTGAGGAGCTGTGCGGATCCCAGCAGTTCATAGCCGATGGCGTTCGCCTGCTGGTTCAAAATGAAATCAGCCTTCGCCACCAGCGGCGACGCTTCAAGGAACGGCTTGAACAGTGCGGCCCCGCCTCCGGCAAAGATGACCGGATTGGCCCGCAAATCAACCTGCAGTTCACGCAGCTTGTCCAGAATGTCATTCGCATACGCCTCCACAGCGGAGAAAATAGCCTCCTGAACCTCATCCGGCAAAATGGTAGGCCGCCCTTGGATCACGTCGGAGATGTGATCATCTTCAATCTTAATATCGAAACGGGCGCTGATTTTGCCAATCAAGCTGTTGGACATGGAGATGACACCCATCTCAAGGCTCCGGCAAAACTGCATATCTGGCTTGGAGTAGCGCAGGAGCATCACATCGGTGGTGAAGCCGCCCACATCAATGACAAACGTGCGGGGGGACTCCTTCAGCAGCGCCGCCTGGGGTACCACTGCCGCGTATGCCTGGGGATAGACCATCACATTCCGGATGACAAGGCAGACCGGTGTGTTGTTGAATGTGAACTGTACGGAGCCACGCTGAAAATAACCGGAGAATTTCCGGCGTAGCGCATAGTGCTCTGGAGGCAGCCCCACAGCCAGATCCGCTTCCACGGTTGGGGGGAACGAACCCATCCGCTGCAGTTCTTTAGCGATGGCAAACAATGTGAGGATAAAATAGCGGTCATTTTGCGTCTTATCGCGCATATAGGAGATGCGCTGTCCGGACAGTGTCCAGAATTTGCCGGCATACTCCAGCACATCCGTCTCTACAGGCGGTCGCACCGGGTAATCAGCCAGGCCGGAGGTGAAGGTGAAATTCGGGGTTTTGACCGCCGAATTTCCGTGGTCGATAGAGAATAGCATGAGAGGTCACTCCTTTTTTCATTTGTTATGTTAAAGTACACGGCTTGGAATACGCATTTGCAACCAACATACGCATAAAATTTGCAGCAGAGATCCGAAATCTTCTCTGCTGCATGAATCTACTCAGATACTTTGCCTTTTTGCAGACAGAACTCCCATATAAAATCATCAAGACCATTGAACTCAGGCGACCACAGATATGTTCCAAAGGTGATATCCAAAGAACCCAGTAATTCCAGAAGATTTGTATAAGCGTTTTCGACATGCCAGTTTTTCAGGTAGTCCATATCGAAGCAGGTCATCACATGGCGTACGCCGAGCGGAATCAGTTCAGAGAGCGCATCAGAAAGATGTGCCAGCCCTGTCACACCGGGAACTGCAAGGACAGTCTGCCCAGTCAAGTGGTGAACAATATCGGCTTTCATATAGCCTTCAATCAACAGGATATTTTCCTGTACAGGCCCAGCTAGATGGCACCAATTCTCCGTTGCGCAGCCATTTGGCTTATCTCCGCTGGATAGTGGGCGAAATTTTCCACGCTGTTCCCTGTCTGTACGGATATGCAACCTTTGAATCCTGCCGAGCCGATCCCGGCATGGGATGATAATCCCTCTCCGAACCGGGGTCATCGTCCAATATCTGTTCTCAACGGTATAGAATCCAGGAACGCCAGATAGTTGACATTTCTTTATCATCATCAATGTTTTCGCAATCGTGCGAAACCCAACCAGTGGCGTCGAACGGTATTGAAGTCGTACAATTTCCTTTTCATTCAGTCCCCGCCGCAAAAGATTTTCTTTGTGATCTGCGTCGAGAGCCAGCAGATCCAGCAATGTGCGGTAAGTATGATCCCTCACTTCTATATCGGCCAGGGTTGCCTGTGGTATCTCAACCGCTTTTAGCTTCCTGACTGGCGCAGACCGCTTTTTCCTTTTGCCTGCATGGTATATATGGGAATCGCATTCGCCTAGCTGCACTTGAAGTGCGGGCAGAACATCTTGGTGTGCGATATTCATGAAGTAGGCGTACAAGTCGAATACGCCACCGTAAAATTCGCCGCATTTGGAGCACCGGAACACATTCTTCCTTAAATTGATATTCAAATGCCCATCCCTGGTGTTTGGGTGGTCACACAGGGGGCAAGGAATATTGTAGGAACTCCTTCCGATTGGCGGCTGTGGAACAGAAAGGAGCGGTAAGATGTCCAGCATTTTATAGCGCAATTCCATTGTAAGCTCCTTTCTGGGGGGCGGTGTTAGCACCGCCCCCCGCTGCCCTATCAGGCAGTTTCAGCAAGCGATCTTTCGCAGATCAACTTTGCAGCCGCAGAGATATTGGGATCACCCTTGAACTTGTTCGCTACCCAGACAATGGCGCCGGGATCTTCGTTCAGCAAGTCCCCCAGTGTTTTGCCTTTATGTTTCGCTATGGGGCAGGGCGTGCTCATGGCTCTCTCCAGCGCTGTTTCCTCTCTCGGGGGAGGGGGTGGAGCTGAAACCGCAGCACTGACAAACTGAGGTGTCACGATAGCTGCAGCCGGTGGGCTGGAAGCGCTATCCGCCTGCCCGCCAGGCACCCCGTCCGACCAGATGATTCCACCTATTTCATCTGCAGTGGGAGAATCGAATGCATCGCCAGCCGATCCAAATTGCAGGCCATAGCCAGCGTTGCGCAGTGCGATGCCGATAGCCGCCGTCTGCGCCCACTCTCTGGGCGATACACTGGGTTTGTCAGGCAGATACCCTCTGGATGCTGTAGCCTCGGAAACAAACTGATCTGCCGGATCAGAGCGGTGGTTGTAGATCCTTGCTGTGGCGACAAAGCAATCTTTTGCCGGTGTGACGGATACAGCGATACGTCCGTCTGGATTTTTCAGCCAGAACCAGGCTATCTGCACCTTGACGGGAAGGCGCAGCCGCTTTTCCCCACTGTTCATATCGCTGTATTCAACCGCAAGCGGCGTGGGGTCAAATCCCTCCACCGCGTTGATACTTTGGATCATGGCCATAGCGGTCTGCTTCTCGTCACTTTTCATTTGCGCACATCCTCCTTTTCCTTCTTTGGTCTGAGGGGTACAAAGGTTTCCCTCATTTGGAGCCATGCCGGTACAATAGAGTTGATGACCTGATTCACTTCCAGGCCGTATGTGTCATCTGCTTTCGGAGCGAAGCTGGAAAACCTGCCGCGATAGTCTTGGATCACACGGCTGAGATTAAGCTTTGCGGCATCCCGTTCCTTCTCGGTATCCTGTCCACGGTTCGGTCCGTAATTGCGCTCCTGGGCGAGACTCTGAATGTAGGCATCCAGCATCTGGTAATGCTTAAACAAATACTGACTGTTGGTTGTTGCTGGCGCCGATTTACAGTACGCCTGGCAGGTTTCCAGCACACCAATGCGATATGCCAGCTCACCATACCTCCAAAGTATATCCGCTGTAATCCCCCCCTGCAGAACTCGCTGTTGCAGCGTCTGCTTGTCCCACAGGTAATTTTCAAGGACAGTAGCCATAGTAAAACCTCCTGACGATGCGTTTGACTATTCTTTCTTCAGTGCGGTGAGGCCAGCTACAATCAACATTACTGCGGATTTATAGCCAGCTTCAAATGCCTGCTCCCGTTCCTCTGCGCTACGCTCATCCAGAAGATGACGATATTCCTCAACTGCCTCCCACGCAGTAGATGTGAGGATTTCCTGGAGGCGTTTCTGACATGCGATGATGCGTGTATCATGGAGGTGAAGTGCGGCAGAGTCTACCAATACTGAAGGATCATACCAGCCGTAGTACAACTTCTTTAAGAAGTCGGGAGGAGTCTGATCCGCACCCACAAAAGCAGCAATAAACTTTGGAAGCTGATCCTCAAAAAAGTTCTTCTCAGCGGAGCTTTTTTGAAAATCCATTTATTACACCTCAATTCTTAATATTCACATTTGGTTGTCCAGCCTGGATTATTCAGCGTATCCTTGCCGCAGATGACGGCAAGGTTCATGATGCTTGACACTTCTCCGTACTACATCCCGTTCAGTTCCACAATGCGGGCCGCCAGCATTGTTTTTCGCTGCTCGGTATCCAGCGTGTGAATTGCGCGTACGATGGCATCCCATTCGCCGATCACCAGCAGTCTGCGCTTTGCCCGTGTAATGCCGGTATAGAAGAGCGGACGCTTCAGCATACGGCTATGGAACTGCTGAATATTGATCAGTACAGACTCGTACTCCGCCCCCTGGGACTTATGGATTGTGGTCGCATAGGCCAGTTCCAGCCTGTTGAGTGTTTCCATATCCTCGTAAGGAACAATTCGTCCATCTCCAAAATCCACTTCGATCAAGAATGAACCTTCACAGCGCTCAATTTTTGTAATGTACCCAATATCGCCGTTGCTGACCTCATCCCGATTCTGGGTCTGCATGACCTTGTCGCCCTGACGGAAGAACCGCTTTCCAATAGCCAATTCGGCTTTTCCCGGGGCGGCGGGATTGACCCGTTCCCGCAAGCGGGCATTGAGTGCCTGCACACCTGTGTCAGTCTTTTTCCGGTATGGCGTCAGCATTGCCACATTGTCTACACCATACTGTGCAACCTCCTGAACGTAGAGCTGCTCCAGCCAGGCTGCCGACTGTTGGGCGTCACTGGAGTCATAAAAAAGAAAATCATGGTCAAAGAGGAGCCGTGGTTCCCCATGACGAATGCGCTTTGCGTTCTCCGCGATCAAACTGCCCTCGCTCTGCCGGAACACCTTATCCAATATGACCATAGGGATCTTACCACAGCGAAGCAGTTCGCTGAGGACTGCCCCAGGCCCAACGGAGGGAAGCTGGTCTGCGTCTCCAACAAGGATCAAACGGCATCCAGGCGGTAATGCGTGGAATAAGTGCCAAGTAACCACCATGTCCAGCATACTGATCTCATCACTCAAGACAAGATCAGCCTCCAGGAAATCTGGCAGCTTTAGTTCCCGAATCTCACCGACATTCAGATTGATCGCTTTATGCACGGTTGATGCAGGGAACCCCGTACTCTGCTCCATGCGGCGCGCTGCACGCCCGGTAGGGGCGCAGCAGACAATTTTTTTGTTTGGGAACACTTTACTGTAGATACTCAGGATAGCACGCTGGATAGAGGTCTTCCCAGTTCCAGGGCCGCCAGAGATAATACAGATTGGAGAGGTTAGAGCCACCTTGATCGCATGGCGCTGCTCTGCGGCGAACACAATCCCCATCTCAACCTGTAGTTGGTCAATTTCATCATCCAGATCTCCCATATAGGGCAATTTATCCTGAGAGAGCATCTGGGTGATGCAGGCGGCAGTCTCAGCCTCCGCTTGGGCCATAATAGGACGGTAGGTATAGTCGTGATACAGTACCAGCCGCCCACTTTTTAGCATTTCGTAAGCGCGTCTGGCCACCGCATTCCGATCCAGGCCCGGTGTATCCAAAATTCTGACAGCATTATTGATAAACACTTCATTGTGCATACAGAGATGCCCTTTCCCCTCCTCTGTCTGGAGAGTAAAGAGCAGCCCGGCATCAATTCGCTCTGGTGAATCCTTCGGGATACCAAATGACTGAGCTAATGCCTCTGCTGTCTGAAAAGTGATATAGCCGGACTCAAACACAGTATAGGGGTGATGCTTCAAAAGATTTTCCGCATCTTTTCCCAGCTTCATTTGGAGCTGGAGAGCTTGCCTGGCGCTAATGCCAAGCGGAGCCAGAAGCATTATAATTTTCCGTCCTCCGCGGGCCTTCCTATATTCCTTGCTGATCTGCTGGCCTTTTTTTGCACTGATGCCAGGGACTTCGCTGATTCGCTCCGGAGCGTTGTCCAGTACAGCCATGGTATCTGCCCCAAAGGTGTTATAAATCCGCTCCGCCAGCCCAGGTCCAATCCCGCGGATAAGGCCAGAGGACAGGTATGCGACAATCCCGGACTTCCCTGGTTCAATGACTTCGTCATAGGAGTCCATCTCAAATTGAAGACCATACTTTGGATCTCTCTTCCAATGGCCAGACAGATTCACGGTAATTCGGTCAGAGGTGGGGAGATTATAGCCAACAACCGTAAAAGAACTGATTCTATTCCCCATGGAGTCCATAATGGTTTCCCGGGGGATAAAGACGGCTATCATATAACTCCCGTTTTGAGTTTCGTCAATCGATCTGGGATAGATCAGGCGATTAAAGCGACATTTCATACCCTGCCCCCCTTTATGCCAGCCGTAGCTTGGACGCCGGGACCAATTCGATCTCCTCCAGCACTTCTCTCGTCCAGGCTATATTGATCGCTGCGGATACGATATCGTCCGCAAGCTGGTCGAACTCCTGTACCAATACGGTGCGGCGCTGAAGGTCATCAAGAGACCACTCATCAAAATCGTCATCCTGATCCACCCCGCAGCCGGGAAAAACAGTTACCCGCATAGGGGGCGCTTTGAAGTCTACTCGCGCCTCCTCATTACATACCCCGCACCGGCGGCCGTTTTCTGCCACCGATTTATAATTTTTTTGCCCACATTTGGTACAGTAAGAACGGTAGTGTGTGGGCTCCTGGCCACCCTGATATAGCACAAGGTAGCCTCCGCTGCGCCCGTTCCAGGCCGCCTGCCACAAATAACTGTGCGCTTGATTGAATGCCTCGATCAAATCCTGAAGCTCGGCATAAAATTGGGGAACTTGGATCAAGTCAAAAAGCTTGTTGAGTGTTATGCTGCCAAGCCCCAGATGCGTGATTTTCAAGTTGCAGGCATACGATGTGCTGCGATTCCAACTGTTCATGGTATGATAGCGAAAGTGGTTCCTCAGAAAGTCAGTCATGGCCCTCCGAGATCGCTTATCAACAGAGCGGGAAAAAGTTTTTCTGGAAACGTCGATTGCTTTCATCAAATCATCATCTCCTAACCTATGGGCAGGAAGAGCTGTGAATTGCTCTCCCTGCCCGGTTGACTATGCAGGCTGAACAGAAACCTTGACCTTCCGGCTCTCGGAAATGTTCAGGGCATCTTGGTAGATACTGGGGTGGTTTTTCTTCAGATAGTCAGAGTTTACCCGGCGGGTCGTTTTGGTTGCAAAGTCCACCAGCAGCTTATCCGTTGCTGTGGTCAGGATACCGTGCTCATGGGCCTTCATCAGCTCCGCAATTCGTACGCTATGTGCAGTGATCTCCTTTTCATTCTCTCTGATTTTCGCGTTCAGCCCGGTATTCTCAGCCTGGAGCGCCGCGATCCGGCGCAGCTGCTTCTCATATTTTCCGGGGAACTCGACAGTAGGCAGGTCTTTCTGGCTGGCGCCGTAGATACGGGCAAGCGATTCCATCGCCAACGCAGGCTTTACGTCAGCCATTGTAGGCGGCTTATCATTGCGCAGGCTCCAGATCCATTCCTCCAGCCGCTCAAAAATCATGTCTTCTTTCACTTTGTCCCGAACAAGTTCCGGAGTCGCCAGGTCATTTTCAGGATTGTTGCCCCAGAGCGCGGAAAAGGCGCCAAAGTCAGCATCATCCACAGCCATGTAGTATCGCAGCTGGACTTCGTAGTATAGCGGATACTTTCCATCCGCCCAATCGTCTGCCTTGCGGTACGTGCAGCTTTTACACTCCAGGAGCCCCTTGGCGCCGTCCGTTTTCCGTATGATCCGCCGGTCAAAATTGGCCAGGGCGTAGGGAAAATCCGCGTGCTGATACAAATGGGTATCATCGATTATGGTGTTGCCAGTCCGCTGCGCATAAAAATGGGCGGCAATCGGCTCCAGAAAATGTCCCATTTCCTGTTGACCCCGATTAGCTTTTGGTTTCGGGATTGTGCGTCCCTTCTTGATCATCCACAGCTCCAGAGGGGTCGTCCAGGGCGATATACCCAAAATGGTTGCCACATCGCTGCCGCCAACGGTGTACTCGATATCGCCTTTCGGACCGTGCTGCCGGCATTTCAGCCACTGGTCATTATCCATCCCAGCACAGTCGCACAGAGCAATGGGAGCCGCCATCAGTAACTCACCTTCCTGGCCAGATCGTAGTCGCTCCAGCGCAACATCAGCGCCCTGGACATCGACTCCTGCAGCACGACCAGCTTGCTCTCAGGCATCCCGTTTGCCTTCAGGGTGAACGGGATCTCCTGCAGCGCCATGAACACGTCATGGGCTGTGGCGGGCCGGTCCTCGTTCGCCATCTCAAACATCTGGATGGCCTCCATGGCTGCCTTCTTGGGCAGTTTCAGCGCCTTGCAGACAGCAGTCATGGCGTTGACAGGGTATTCCAGCTGAATGGAGAACAGGTCGTTCAGCTGGGCAATCGAATCGCCGAACTGAGCGAACAGCATATCCAGGCTGGCGATGAAGTCCGGCACTTTCTTCTGGTTCCGATGGTCCACGGCAACGATACTGCCGATGTGGATGGGGCATGAGCCCCCCATCAGCAGGGCCGATACCTTGGCGGATGCCATGCCGGTGTCCGAGGTCGTAAAGCGGATCCCCGGCATCAGCTTGTCCGCCATGCTCTTGAGGCCATGTGCGCCCAATGTCTTCTCATAGGTGCCGAGCAGATCTCTTTTCTGCCCCGGCAGCGTCCAGGAGGCACTGGTGAGCGCGTGGTCGGTGTAACCACTGGTAAAGGTGTTCCCAGGGAACCGCTGGTCGATCTGGGCCTGGAGCCCATTCAGGAGCTGGTCGATCTCCAGGATGGAATAGTCCTTCTCATCGCCGGAGTGGACGGCGGACACCTTCTCATTCCGGATAAGGAGCAGCGCGCCGCTCTTCTTGTGCAGGGCGAAGCAGGAATTGAGCACATCCGCCAGCTTTTCACGGCTGAGCTTGGGCAGCGCGGTGCCGTTGATCTTGGCGCGATCCAGCAGGCTCCTGTACGACGTGTCCCGCAGAGGATAGAATTGGCCGCCGATCTGAATGGCCAGGCCCAGGTTCTCCGCCGTGTCCACAATGGCCTCCTTACTGACGCTGGCATCAAACAGGGTGTCGTCCGCAAACAGCGGGGAGGTCTTGTCCAACGCCGCGACAGTCAGGTTCTGGACCTCACTGCGCTCCCAATGGCTATCCTGGCGCAGCTGCTCGTGATATGCCAGCATATCGGGGAAGGCGTTGAAATTGGTGTGGTAGCAATCAAGGCAAGGTTTTAACATGATCAGATTCTCCTTTCGATTTTGTGGTCGTTTGAGTTGCTGCTAAATACAAAAACAGTGGCCCCATCGGGTCGCCGCTTATGCCTATGAGATAAGCCAGAAAAACAAAAAAGTGCCATTTGCAAAAATGCAAATGGCACTTCGGTACGCGGGTCACTCTGCGCGCTCTGTGAAGCGGCACGGATACTGTATGCTCACATTATAACATTGTCCAGGCGTTCCGTCAATGCTGAAACGGCAACTAATTTCCAAAAGCGGACTGGCCTCTCTGCCCTATATCACTCCAAAGGCTCCTCATCTGAGGGGGTAAGGCGTTCTAAAAACTCCCCAGGAGTATAAACGGGCAGCGGCGCCTTTTCATAGTCCTTGACATTCCTTGTTATGATGCAGTCAAGACTACACCGCACCGCCGATTCTACCATGACAGCATCCTCAAAATCTGCCATGCTGGACAGTAGCGCGTGTCTGCAATCCATTGCGGTTGTATCCAACAGGTCAAACAAATATAGCAACTTATTGAGTACCTGCCGGGTTTCTTTATCGCTATGCGTCTTCTGATGGGTCAGATAATAGATGTCTGTCATACAGTTCGCTGTTAGGAAACCGTCAAACTGCCGATTCGCAGCAGCCAGGAAAATGGCCTGTGCGTCTGCGGCAAATGGCTGGCGATTTTGCAGCACATCAATGATGACGCAGGTATCAAGCAGCACTCTCATATATGGCTGCGCCTCTCTTCCTGCGCCTCCTCCAGCGTCATGTCATCTGAGATGATTCCGAACAGCGATTTTGCAACATCAACACGGTCTTGAAAAGGATTGGTAAGTTTTGCTACAATTTTGCCGTTCTTGGTGATGAAGATATCTTCCGTGGCGGACAGCGTAAGATACTTTCCCAGATTGGTTTTCAATTCCGTTGCAGTGATCGACATATCAAGCGCCCTCCTACATAGTTTCTGGTTAATACTATTATACACAAATCGCACGAATTGGTCAACAACATCGTTCGATTTCCTCAAATATGTAATTCCAGAGCCTATGTGTTTCTGCCGCCATTATTCCTTGGGAGCGGGCCTGTGTGCAAATTTGCTGGGTCCATCTGCGAAGTCCCAGCTCTCAACCGCAATTCCCTGCCCATAGTCGTTGAGCAGGCCAAGCTCAGTGTCAATCGCATCCTGCAGGTTATCCGTACCGATGTCCCGCTTCACCGCGCTTTCGTCTATGTCAATGATAACCTTGATTTTTGCCATGAAAACGCCTCCATTTACGCATACTTCTTCAACATCCACATTCCGCGCCGGGGGCTTGTAAAAATAGCGGGATAGCAGTACAGGGTCTGGCGGACTTTGTCTCTCCAATATTGCTGATGCTGCGCCCGCTGATAGCTGCCTACCTGGTCATAGATCTGCTCCAGGCATACGGCGTTTTGGAAGGACTCCATCGCGTCAGCCAAGATGTCCCGCCAGGTAGCGCCCGGCATATTGCGGATATCGCCGTGCATCTGGTAGGTCATCAGGAGAGGGTATTGCAGCGGGCTATCCTTCCGCAGGAGCAGCAGGTACTCATGGACAATGGGAATGAAGCTCCCGCTATACGTCCTGTGGTCAGACACGCAGTTGTGCTGGGTCTTGATGATGACATTCTCTATTGTCCCAGGCTTGGTCATGGCGAACAGCATACTCAGCAGGCGGCCCTTCTTTTTGATGTCGCCTACCAGAACAGCCATCCGTCCCCCTTTCTCCAATGCGCAGAACTGCTTCATCACACAGTAGTTCATTGCCTTGACGAACTCCTCCCATGTCGGGATCCTGGAGAGATCAAACTGCCGCGGGTCGTAGCCATAACGCTGCTGCACATCGTCTGCCCGATACATCACATCCGAATACTTGATGATATCCCAGTACGGTGGGTGCCAAAAAATGAATTGAGGCCGCTCCGGGATGTCGCAGTGGAGCAGATCAAAACCGCTGTGCAGGTCGTAGGTGTGGCTTGTGATACCCATACTGGCGGCGGCATCGCCTGTGGTGTTGCTGCCGCACATATAGTCGCAGATCTCCTTCAGGTTGAAGTGGGCGATCAGATCCGAAATCAGCTTGGGAGAGCAGTTTCCCCGATATTTGTTGCTGCCGCCCTCTCCGCGCTCCGGGTAGGACACAACAGTTGTCAGTGTGCTAGAATGATTTGCTGCCATAAATAAGTTGCACCTCCATTTTCATCTTCTGGTTATGACCAGTTCCAATATCAGATCCATTCCAAATAAGCGTTTTGGCCGGAGTAAGTGCCTTGCCATCCCTGCAACGGCCTCTAACCTCCGTTTTCAACGGACTGATCCTCAACAGGAATGGCCTCGTCCGTCAGGATACCCACGTAGTGGTTAAATATATCCGTCAGCTTCTCTTCGGTCAGAGGCTTGTCTGCATCCGTGATCTGCCAGGGGTATTTTGCCTGATAGAGTACATATCCTTTCCCATTGCAATCATCACAAGCGGTAAGGTCGAACCCTTCCGCCTCTTCGATCACCTCCTTTATGATGGTGGCGAGCCCCAAATCATAGTCATCGCTATCATAGTCCATGTAGTCCTCCCAGGTGGGAGCGGTGATGTCCTGCTCCAATAGCCACGACTGAACTTCAGCGTGAAATTGCGGCACCAGCTCCAGCAATTCCTGCAGCCGTGTCACGCTGTGTTCCTGAATGTCGTCCGTGCAGATACCATAGCCATAGTTATGCCATGTAGTGTAACTCATAGGAGTCCTCCTTTAGCTTTGCCCAAACTGTGTTTTGATATGGTGTAATCCCCGCAGCTGAAGCTAGGGGAATTACGCCATATAGGATCAAGTCAACCAAAAGGTCTAATGATCATTTTCACTATCCACCGCCGGGTCATCGTGAAATCGTTCCTCTGGCTTGAGAAACATATACCGCGAGCCAAGTATGCTAACCTCCGCCTTGCAGTCATAAAGACGGCAGAAATAGCGTCCATCAGGTATGGCAGTCCACTGAAACGAGGAGCGCCTCATCTGGCTGCTTTGCAATGAAATCATCAACCGCCTTGAACCATGCCTGTGCGTCATCTTCGCTGGAATCAGATGTGCCCCACCCCTGATCGTTCCAACCACCTGCATCCACACATGCAAATGCAGGGACGGGATACAGGTGCTGGTCGGAAAGGCCGAGGCGGTACAGATAGTGTTCGAGGCTCTCCTCCCTATAGTACAGGTGTTGCCCCCAGGAGACGATGCCGTCCTGTGTGATCGTTGTACTGCCGGCGTGCTCTGGAGGGATCTCACCTGCGGCAAACCACGCCTGGTACAGCAGGAACTGCTCCGTGTGCTTACCACGAATGAACTCCCGCATCATATCCCAGGCAATATCGCCTTTTCGCGCCCCGGCCACCCAATGGTATCCTTCCGGGGCATCGCATGGTGGCTCACCATCAAATATCGAGGATAACTCGCCGATGGCTGCTGAAGTGCAGTCGTCTTTTACAAGGAACTGGAACGGCCAGCGTCCGCCTATCTGCCACCAATCCCATTGCCCATTCGGATTGATATAGTAGCCATAGCATCCAGTTGTCTCGTCCAGTTCACAGCCCCAATACGTTTTCATAAAAGTATCGAATTTGGGATAGAGCTTTCGTAATGGGTAGTTGGGCAGCGCAGTGTATTTTTTCGATCTTTTGGTTTGCTTAGGATGATGCAGCTGACCAGCGGACTTTTGGCAGACCTTTCCGTTGTACAGTTTGTAGTGGCGGTAAAACTCATAGTTGTGGCAGCTAATGATGCGGCCATCCGGCGTCTTCACACAGTCAACGCAGTCCTGCTCATACGCCCTTCGACCTTCCTCAGTCCGGTCATCAAAACACATGTGGGCGATGTTGGTCGTATTTTCATTATAGGGCGCCAGGAGGTCTGCGGCCTGATTTGACACAAAGCATTCCCATCGCTCCAGATCGATCATCTCGGGTGTTATCTCTGTGGGGAAGGCGTTTCCCTTTTCAGACAGGCTTTTCAGGCACAACTTTCTGGTCACGAAATTTGTCACATCATCCACAGCAACATTTCTGATTGCAGCGGGAATGTCCTTTGGCAGCGGGAACGCGGAAAGAACAGAAAAATGCATATTGTACCTCCAATTCTTTATGTGTAATCCGCTATATAGTTACCCCTTCTCTTTTACTAGCTCTTTCAGGTTCTCAACCTCTTTATAAAGTTCCTGGCGGCGCTTGTCCGTGATCATGCCCAGCTGTTGGGCCATATCCAGCGCCCCGATATAGGACCAATACCACGCCAGCCTGCCGTCCCGCGTTTTTTCGGACCGGATTTCCCGCTCCGCCTCCTCCCGCATGGCGGTGATCAGCTTTTCCACGTTCTTGTCCATGTCGTTCCAGGCCGTCCCGCAGTTGGGGCAATACTCAAACGGCGGCGTGTGCTTGCCGCACACCGGACAGGTTTCCCCATGCTCGATCTGATACAGGAGCGCAACGTCGCCTTTCCGGTCCTCCTCCAGATACAGGCCGCCACCGTCCAGGGTCGCCTCGCTGCAATTCAGCAGAATAGCATAGTGGCCACAATACTGCCGGCCGTCCTCATACCGCAGCAGGTCCTCGATTTCATCCAGTGTCAGCTTGCCGCGTTTCTTTTCGATCTTCACAGCCGGTCGGTTCATGTAGTCGTATACCCACGACATTTCAATACCGCGTTTCATACGCTTCCCTTTCTTGTCCTCGTAACCTCCGGGGCGGGGTCTTCAATACGGAAGTTTCTAAGTATATATTTCCCATCCTTCCCTTTGCTGCATCCGCAAAGAGAATCAATGACTGTCACCCAATGCAACTCGCAAATTCCAATAGAATCTGGTTGTTTGTGGTGGCGGAGGAATCTGCATTGATAGCACTTTCCCATAGCCTCAGCCTCCAGTGATTTCGCGGACTACTTTGTGGCAAAGACCGAAGCAATCCAAGGAGGCCCAGGAATCAAACAGGGTCAGGACATGGCCGCTCATAGGGGGGTACTGAGAGATGTGCCGATCAAATTCCTCCGGCGTGGAATAGCTGAAGGTACTAATGAGCTTTCCATTCTCGTCCCTCTCAGTTCCCTGATAGCGTTTCTCAAAATACATTTTGTGCCCCTTTCTGCCCTTCCAGCTTGAGTACAGATGGGGTGGTTCCTATGGGTGGATCATCGGCCCGCTTCGACCGCAGGCAGACACACATTTCCACGGGAAGTCTCAGCCCGGTTCTGTCCTGGTACCTGGTGCTGTTCTTCCATTCAACCCCATACACGGTGCGGCCAGTCATAGCCTCAATCCATTTGAAACACTCGGCAAATGTGTTACCCTCGTAGATGATTGCATGAGGCCCGAATCGTTTTGTGTTGGCTTTCACGGCGATGTGGTTCTGTCCCAAAACGCAGATCCTGATTTTTTTCATTTCCATTTCTCCTTCCCCGTCTGCCATCATCAGCGCCGGGAGGCAATCTCCAGCGGACGCCCCGGAGGGCGTTTCGGCTTACTTCTCCATATCCCGCACAAGGGCCCGGATTGTCTCTTTGGTATCTTCCCGGCGAATGCCCTCGAAGGTTGCCCAGGTGCCATCGTCGTGGCGGTAGATAGCTGTTTCAGGCGCACCATCCCGGCGGGCTTTCTCAACTTCACCCTCGATGTAGTACGGGTAGGAATGTAGCATCATCCCCCATGCGCGGATATACTCGTAGTCTTTCATGCTGTTTCCTTTCTGCCCTCGTAACCGGGGCGGGCTTTTGGTTTATCGGTACTGTGCGCCCAGCACTCCACAGATGGAAGTGGAGAGGTTAAACGGAATCCCACGGCTCGGTTTCACCTTGTCCAGCATGGCGTTGATCCCCGCAATCATCCAGTCGTCCACGTCCTCCTCCATGTTCACCAGAATGTCCACCGCCGCCATGCAGTCAGTAATGCAGCTCATAGCCACCCTGGCGTTGTTTTCGGCGGTCAGCACCATGCACCTGATTTTCCCGTCTTTTTCTGCCGCCGCCTCCATCTCTTTCACGGCGGCGTCCTCGCGCTTTTTGTTGTCCATCTCATGGACATATTCCTTTGTGTAGTAGTAAGTAAGACGCTGTATCCACTTTGCGGTTTCGCGCCGCTCCTCTTTGGTGGCGCTCCCGGTGTCCTCGGTTTCCTCCGCGCTGTCGCTAGTGGCGGCCTCCACCGGGGCCTTGATCCAGATGTTCACGTTCTTGCCGTCCGGCAGGTTGACCTCCAGGCGGTTGCCCAGGTCGCTGATCTAGGCGTTCACGCCACCGGCCTTGCTGTAATAAATGGGGTAGCCCGCCTGCTCGCTACGCTCTGTGCTATACTCATAGTCAGTGGGGAAAATCTTTCTTACCTCTGCCCATGCGTCCCGAATACTTGTAACTGTCATTTTTAGGCCCTCCTTAGCGGCTATTGTGTATAAAAAATCAACTTGGCCACCACCTTTCGGTGGGGTTAAACTAATGTTACTGCGTGCCCCTCCAATTCTTAATGATCGGATATGCTTGACAGAACGGA
>CAOKLO010000045.1 GCA_948469375.1 uncultured bacterium
ATGATGCTTCTATTCTATCACACTCCTTTCTCCTTGTGTAGACACTATCTAGGAACTCCAAGCGATTTCGTAAAAAATACTGTTGAGGAATTAGGTGCTAACCGTATTGCGCCACAGACAAGAACAGGGATTGTATCAAGTATACTCGCCCTGCTTGTTGCCGTTGCTTCATTTTCGATATATGCAATCACACAATTTGAAAAAGCACCTGACAATGCAATCGGGTACGCGGATGCAATAACAAACATTCGGGTCGAGGGAAGTCTTGGTATAGATGGCGCACAAATAATCTTAGTAGTTGGACTAATAGCCGCCTTGATTGCCGTGATACAAATTATTCGTATTATTCGGAATAGCAGGAGGTAACTATGAAAAAAATCCTTGGGAAGCACTGATTTAATCGCCCCACAGAAGAAAAAGTGTGATAAAATAATGTAGAGGGATAGGAGGGGCGAAAGAAATGAAACAGGAAAGCTTCAGCGATATGGAATACCAGTGCCGGAAAAAGAAGACAAAACGGGAAGAATTTCTGGAGATCATGGACGAGATCATCCCGTGGGAGGAATGGGTATCCCTGATCGTGCCGCATTATCCCACCGGGAAACGTGGCCGTCCGCCTATTGAGATCGAGATCATGCTGCGGATGTATCTGCTGCAATGCTGGTTCAGCCTGTCCGACGAAGGGGTGGAGGACGCCATATACGACAGCTATGCCATGCGGAAATTTATGGGACTCAATTTTTTTGAGCAGGATGTCCCGGACGCCACCACGCTGCTGAAGTTCCGGCACTTGCTGGAAGAGAAAGGAATCGGCAAGCTGTTTTTTGACGCGATCAACCGCTGCTTGGAGCGCGCGGGCCGGATGATGCGGGGTGGAACGATCGTGGACGCCACGCTGATCAGCGCGCCCAGCTCGACCAAAAACGCGGACAAGAAACGGGACCCTGAGATGCACCAGACGAAAAAGGGAAACCAGTGGCATTTCGGCATGAAGTGCCACACCGGCATGGATGCCGGCAGCGGCTTCGTGCATACGGTGGAAGCAACCGCCGCCAATGTCCACGACGTCACCGTGGCGGCAAAGCTGCTGCGGGAGGACGATGAAGTCGTCTACGGGGACAGCGCTTATCTGGGACTTGAAAAACGAGATGAAATCAAACAGGATCCTCAGCGCTCCGCAATTGAGTTCCGCGTCAACCGCCGACCGGGCAGACTGCCCAGGGTTTCAGACAACGCCATTGACTGGGAGCGGTATATGGAGAACCGCAAATCCGCTGTACGCTGCAAAGTGGAACACCCCTACCGGATCGTGAAGAATATCTTCGGTTTCCGAAAGACGGTTTACCGAGGTCTGCGAAAAAATCTCAACCGACTGCATGTACTCTTTGCCAGCGCAAACCTGTATATGCTTGCCAGGGCGGGCGGCTCCTTGTCTCCCGCCCCGGGTTTCTGCGCCTTTTGAGCAGGACAGGATTACGAAAACCAGATTATTCCCCTGTAATGTCGACCTATTCTCTTTTTTCATCTCCTCTTTTCACTATTTGCTTCCTTTTTCGACGCTTTAATCAGTGCTTCCCTTGTAATATTGTTGTTGATAAATGTTTTATCAGCGTGTTCCGCTCAAAATACAATACCTGCTCCAGCGGGAACAAAGGAAAGCAATCAACCCCAAAATGCAACTATGCTTGAAACAGGCGTATGGCCTAAAAACACATATGCCGATGGACTTCCCGTCCCAGCCGGAACTGTAAGATGGGCAATACTTGATACAGAACATGAAAATTGCAGTATCAGTCTCGTTGATATGATTGAAGAAAATTATAATGATTTTCCTAAACAGCGTGCTCAGTGGCATAAAATTTCCCTGATGCTCTATTGATATTGCCACACAACGCTCCTTGCCGTCCAATAATAGGATAATCACCTTCACGGTTATAACGGCCAACATATCCCCGGATACCATTTCCTCCATAGCAGAGGAATGCTCCCTCAAAGATGGTTTCCTTTATCTCCGATGCTTGAATATTTTTCCTCGCTTGCAAATAAAAAACACTTTCAATTCTACTCCACTCCCAGCTCTCCGGAATCTCAAACGGCACCTCCAGCGGCATGACTGTATCCCCGACTTTCTCATAAGGGATATTATCGGGACTTGCTGTTATGTCAAAAGATTGCTTAATAAGACTATATGATATTTAAACAAGTGGCGAAGATAGGAACACGCTGGTTACTAGGCCTTGTTTGAAAAATAAATGTTGCACAAAGCCAGTGTATAGGATATCATAGATGCATGGAAAATTATGTGAACTATGAACTCACCGATGAACAATGGAAGCGCATTCAGCCACTGCTGCCACCGGAAAATACAGGGAAGAAAGGACGCCCCAGAAAAGACGACCGGACGATGCTGAACGGTATGCTATGGATGAATCACAGCGGAGCGCAGTGGAGGCAGCTTCCAGAATGTTATGGACCCTGGCAAAGCGTTTACGCTCGTTTTGCCAAGTGGCGGGATGATGGCATTTGGGAGAAAATTTTTACCGAGCTGAGTAAGGATGCTGATGCTGAGAATCTCAGTATTGATTCGACTTGCGTTAAAGTCCATGAAAGTTCTAATGGTGGGGAAAAAAACAGAAAATAAGGCGGTCGGACGCACAAGAGGCGGTTTGAACACGAAAATCCATGCCATTGTTGACGCTCTGGGGAATCCGGCTGCCTTTTTGCTGTCTCCCGGTAATGACAATGATTCTTCTCACGCCATTGAACTTATGGGCCTGACAGATATCACGGGCAGCAATTTACTTGGCGATAAAGCCTATGGCACCAAAGAAATCCTCGCATATATCAAGGAACACAACGCAGTGGTTGTAATCCCGCCCAAAAGCAATACGAAGGAGCCGTGGGCCGTTGATTATTACCTGTACAAAGAACGTCACCTCGTTGAATGTTTCTTTCAGAAGATCAAATGGTTTCGCAGAGTTGCTACAAGATTTGATAAACTGGACAAATCTTTTCTTGCTTTTGTTTATATGGCTGCTATCATGATTTGGTTACTTTGACCAGTTTACTGTATTTTTCAAACAAGGCCTAGGCAGTTGTAGAGCAATTACGCTTTGCTTACTGCCCTAACCCGTTGTCCCGCACAAACTCCAAAAAGGCGGAGAAGATGACATCATTCCTCTGTAAAATATCTCCCTCCGTATAGTCGCTGCGAGTCTTTGCCATCTCAAGCAGCTCATAAATTTTGGTGCGGCCAGGGCAACAGCATTTGAAAATTAGAAAAGGCTATGGTAAGCTAAAGGCATGGAACTAGAAAGATTAAAAACAGCACTGGAGAAATTGGAAGACCCGCGGCGGACAGTAGGCGGGCACATACTGCATAAGCTGGAAGACATCATAATCATCGGACTGTGTACTCTGCTGTGCAACGGAGAAGACTTTACGGATATGGAGGCATTCGGGGAGCTAAGGGAGGAATGGCTGCGAAAATTCCTAGAGTTGCCGCACGGGATACCAGATAGCGACACATTTCGGCGAGTATTTGAACGAATCGACCCGAAAGCACTGTCAGAATGCCTGTATGACTGGTTGGGCTGTCACTGGGAAAAAGACGCTGTGATTGCAATAGATGGAAAAACCATTCGTGGCAGCAAGAGCAAAAGTCACAAAGCGTATCATGTGGTCAGTGCGTTTGCGGCGGAAAACCAGTTGGTACTTGGGGAACTGGTCACACAGGAGAAATCCAATGAGATAACTGCCGTGCCGGAACTTTTGGATTCCTTGAATATAGTGGGCAGCATCGTGAGCGCGGATGCAATGAGCTGCCAAAAGGGCATTGCCCAAAAGATTCAGGAGCGCAAAGCGGACTATGTGATTGGTTTGAAAGGGAATCAACCAACTCTGCTGGAAGAGGTTTCTCTCTATTTCCAAGATTTTGGGAAAGAACTGCCCAGCCTTGTCACCAGAGATAAGGGCCACGGAAGAATCGAAAAACGGGAATACCGCCTGCTGACTGATCTGTCCTGGCTGCCGGAGCGCAGCGAGTGGGCTGGCTTGCGGGCGGTTGGTTCCGTGCGCTCAACGGTAACCAGAAATGGCACAACAAGCACAGATACACGCTTTTTTATTACTTCTTTAACGGAGATAGAACGTTTTGCTTATGCGGTGCGCAAGCATTGGTCTATCGAAAACCAACTGCACTGGTGTCTGGATGTTATTTTTGACGAGGATTCTTCCCAGGCTCGTAAGGATATGTCTCCTCTCAACTTAAACGTCTTGCGTAAAACTGCCTTGTCTCTATGCAAACACGCTGATTTTGGCAAACGCTTCAGTATACAGAAAAAACGATTCGCCGCTGCCCTCAATCCCGACCGCTTTCTTGATATCCTTTTCGCTAAAATTTAAATGCTGTTGCCCTGGAGCGCGGACGGAAAATTCGGCGCTGGAAATTTTTTCTCCGCCCTCAGCGCCCCGCCCCATCGGGGAACAGATCCTTCCAGAGATAACGGAAATCTACGGAATCCTGGAGGGCCTCCCCATCGGGCCGCGCGGTCGCCGCCCGGAGGTCCCGGCGGGCCCCCTCTTCGTCCCCGGTCCAGTGGAGGCGGTAAGCCCGGTTCACTAGATAGGCCCCGGTATTTTCAGGGTCCAGCTCCATCAGACGGGTCAGGTCCTGGATATGGCGGCGGTAGCGGTTGGTGGTGGAGACGGTGGGGCAGCGGGCCCGGAGTATGAGAATGTTGTCCGGGTCCAGCTCCAGGGCGGCGGCGAGGCACCGGTCCAGCTCCGGCGTTTTGCGCAGAACTTTATAGCAATAGGCCCGCAGGACGTGGAGCCGCCAGTCCGGGGTTTCCTCCAGACGCCGGGCGCACCAGGCAAGAGTTTCCTGGTACTGTCCCTGATCCAGCAGGGCCAGCGCCTCCGGATAGGGCTCCCGGCACAAAGCGGCGGCATGGCGGAGGGCGTTGTCCTCCAAAATTTCGGGGGGCTCCGGTTCGTGCTTGGGCTCCGGCTTTTCCTGCCGCGCCTCTGCCGGGGCGGCGGAGGGATTGCCGCTCTTGGGCGGGGAGGGCGGCGTAAAGTCCGGCTCAAAGGAGGCGGTCAGGCCATCCATCACCTGCTCCTGTTTGCCGCAGCAGGGACAGGTATAGACGCCGTAATAGCAGGCCAGCAGCTCCTCACCCTCCCAGTCCCCCAGTTGGTGGAGGATACGGCAAAAGCGCCGGAAGTTCTCCGGTTTTTCCCGCTGTCAGAAATGGACCGGCTGGATTTTCCGCCGCTGTTTGCCGTCAATGAGCTCCAGGTCCTCGTCCAGGTATCCGCAGAACTTGCACTGGACATAGCAGGTCTCGAAGCGGTTCATCACCATGGCGAAGGCCTCCCGCCGGTCCCCCAGCAGGGCGTAAAGCCCCAGGCAAAAGCGGCGGCGTTCATAAATCTCTTCCTGTCGGAGCTTTTTCCGGTTCTCCTTTAAAAAACGCTCCGCCCACTGGGCAAAAATTTGGGTGGCTTCCCGATAGCTGTCCAGGATTTCCGCGGGAACATTCTTCTCACTCTCGTGCTCCCAGGGTGTATCCGCGGCCAGGCAGAGACCAATCTCTGAGAAAATCAAAAGCTGCCACTGAAAATCTCCCGCCTTTTGCCCCAGCAGCTTCACCATATAGGGAAGAACCGGATACAGGGCGCGATAAAAACTCATTTGATGGGACAGGTTTTCACAGAGATTGTCAAAAGCGGTCCGTTCGGCGTCCCTTTCCTCCGGGTCCAGCCGCCGGAGGGGGTTCTGGGGGGTGAGGGGCGCTTCGCCCATCAGGACGGCCACCTCCTGCCGGACGCTGCCGTAAGCGCCGGGATATTGGTCCCAAAGATCCGATTGCAGGCTGAGCAGGCGCATGTTGCATTCCTCCCGCTTTGTTTTCTTTATTTTACGGGATGGGTCTCAGCTTTGCAAGGGGTCTTTTGGGGAGAGAAGGACGCGCGGGACGTGATTCTCAACAAAAAAGATGGATTGAAAATAGTGGAAACGGCGAATTTTGCCCAGTGAATCGGATTCAGCCTTGACAGATTCATGACAATTGCATAAAATCATGTTAAATAAAGCGCTGGTTAGATGGCGGTTTCACATGTGCGCCGAACTGCCGGCACCCAATAAATGGGTTTTTCTTGTAAAACGGATTTTATGTCCTTGGTTTCATTTGCGAGACGTCTTCTTATTTGTGTCCATATTTTGAAAATCATTTTCATAATATGAAAAAATTGGCGGTACGAAGAAAAGGGAGGAGCAAATTTATGAAGATCACTGCTGTCAACACCTACTATGTCCGGCCCAGATGGGGCTTCGTGGAGATCGAGACCGACGAGGGCTTCACCGGCTGGGGCGAGGCCGTGCTGGAGGGCCACTGCGACGCCGTCCTGGCCTGCGTCAAGGAGTACGCCCCCTATCTGGTCGGCCACGACCCCGCCCGGATCGAGGACATCTGGAGCACCATCTTCCGCGCGGGCTTCTACCGCGGCGGCGGCGTGCTCATGAGCGCCCTCTCCGGCATCGACCAGGCCCTGTGGGACATCAAGGGCAAGGTCTTCGGCGCCCCGGTCTATCAGCTGATGGGCGGCGCGTGCCGTGACAGCATGCGGGTCTACTCCTGGGTGGGCGGAGACCGTCCCGACGACACCGGCGCCGCCGCCAAGGAGCGCATGGACGCCGGCTTCACCGCCGTGAAGATGAACGCCACCGAGGAACTCCAGATGGTGGACAGCTACGACAAGATCGACGCCGTGCTGGAGCGCGTGGCCGCCATCCGGGAAAGCTGCGGCAAGTACTTCGGCATCGCCATCGACTTCCACGGCCGCGTTCATAAGCCCATGGCCAAGATCCTGGCCAAGAAGCTGGAGGAGTTCGACCCCATGTTCCTGGAGGAGCCCGTCCTCTGTGAGAACATGGAGTGCTTCCGGGAGATCGCCGACTGCTGCAACATCCCCATCGCCACCGGCGAGCGCATCTTCACCCGCTACGACTTCAAGCGCCTCCTCCAGGCCGGCGGCGTGGATATCATTCAGCCCGACCTGAGCCATGCCGGCGGCCTCACCGAGGTAAAGAAAATCGCCTCCATGGCCGAGGCCTATGACGTGGCCCTGGCCCCCCACTGCCCCCTGGGCCCCATTGCTCTCAGCGCCTGCCTCCAGATCAACGCCACCTGCTACAACGCCGTCATTCAGGAGCAGTCCATGGGCATCCACTACAACGTGGGCAAGGAAGTGCTGGACTACGCCCTGAACAAGGAGGACTTCAAGTTCGTGGACGGCTTCGTGAAGCTTCCCACCCGCCCGGGCCTTGGCATCGAGGTGAACAAGGAGCTGGTGCTGGAGGAGAACAAGAATCCCCACCAGTGGAAGAACCCCGTCTGGCACCACAAGGACGGCTCCGTCGCCGAGTGGTAAGGCGGACATGATTCGGGCAACCCACCTCAGCAAGCGCTATGGCGGGAAAATGGCGCTGTACAATGTGAACTTTTCCATCGGAAAAGGCGAGGTGGTGGGATTTCTCGGCCCCAACGGGGCCGGGAAGTCCACCACCATGAACCTGCTCTGCGGCTATCTGGAGCCCACCTGGGGGAAGGTGGAAATCGCGGGCGTGGACATGGCCCTCCAGCCTCTGGAGGCACGGCGGCACATCGGCTACCTGCCGGAGATTCCGCCGCTGTATATGGATATGACGGTCGCGGAGCAGCTTTCCTTCGCCTGCGAACTCCGGCGGCTTCCCCAGCGGGGCGGAGCCCTGCGGGATTACGTGGATTCCCTCTGCCGCAGGACGGAGCTTTTGGACGTGCGGGACCGGCTGATCCGGAACCTCTCCAAGGGCTACCGGCAGCGGGTGGCCGTGACGCAGCTGCTGGTGGGCAGCCCGGAGATCCTGATTTTAGACGAGCCCACCGTGGGCCTGGACCCCCGGCAGATCCGGGAGTTCCGGGACCTGTTGGCCCAGCTGGCTCAGGAGCACACCATCATCCTCTCCTCCCATATCCTCTCGGAGATCCGATCCAGCTGCAGCCGCATCCTGGTGTTCAACGAGGGAACCCTCATCGCCGACGGCCAGCCGGAGCGCTTGCAGGAGGAACTCAGCGGCAGGCGGGTCCTGCTGGCGGAGGTCCGGGGCGGCGGAGAGGCCGTGGCTCAGGCGCTGGCGGCGGTTTCCGACGTTCTCTCTGTGGAAGCGGAGGAGGACGGGGAGACCCGGCAGTTCCGGATTTCCCACCGGCCCGGCACGGACGTGCGGGGCGCGGTCTACGAGGCGCTGAAGCCTTTGCCCTGCACGCTGCTGACGCTGCGGTCCCAGGAGGTGTCCCTGGAGAGCCTCTACCTGGAGATCACCCGGAGGAATGAGGAAGCATGAGAGCTGTTTACCGCAAGGAGATGCGCCAATATTTCCGCTCCCCAGTGGGCTATGTGTTCCTGGCCATCTTCCTGTTTATCAACGCCTTTTATTTTTTGCTGCAAAACCTGCTGGTCCGGAGCGGGGACATCACCGATTATTTCCAGGCCGTGGTGACGCTGGAGATGTTTCTCATCCCCATGCTGACCATGCGCAGCTTTGCCGAGGAGCGCAAGCAGCGGACGGACGTCTTCCTGCTGACCATGCCGGTGGACGAGCGCAGTATCGTTCTCGGGAAGTTCCTGGCGGCGGAGAGTGTGTTCCTGATAGGTCTGGGAGCGACCCTGGTTTTCCCCGTCATCCTGGCCCTGTGCGGCAGCGTCCAGCCCCTGATTACCCTGGGAAACTACCTGGGCATCATTCTGCTGATGAGCGCTTTTATCGCCGTGGGGATTTTCGCCTCAGCTCTGTCGGAAAACCAGATTGTGGCCGCGGTCCTCTCCTATGTGATGATCTTTCTGCTGTGGTATTCCTATGGCCTGGGTTCGGCGGTGCAGAACGAGCTTCTGCTGGCCCTGCTGAACCGGGTGTCCGTTATGCAGACCTATCACGAGCTGGTCATGGGCATCCTGGACCCGGCGGGAATCCTGCTCTATGTGGTGATTGCCTTCGTCTTCCTGGTTCTCACCACCTGCACCATACAGAAGAAGCGGGGGTGAGGCCGGGTGCGTCAAGATAACAAACAGGAACGAGAGATTCCGGAGGAGGCCCTGCGCCGGAGCCGCCGGTCCCGGCTGGTGCTGGGGGCCTATGTGCTGCTGCTGGCGGCGGTGGCCATAGCGGTGTTTGCCGTGGCCTGCGCGGCGGTGAGCCGTTTTGGCTGGACGCTGGATTTGACCCAGAACCAGGTTTTCCGCCTGACGGATACTACTAAGGATCTTTTATCGGAGCTGGACCAGCCGGTGGAGCTTGTTTACTGCAACACGGAAAACGATGCGGACAGCAACATCAAGGAGGTCCTGCGGCGCTACGCCGGGGCCTCGGACCAGATTAGCGTCTCCTATTTGGACTTGGAGGCCAACCCCGCCATGGTGGAGGAATGGTTCGGAAAAAACATCGAGCTCAGCAGCGACGGCATTCTGGTCCTCTGCGGGTCCAACGCGCGGTTTCTCAGCTGGAGCAGCCTCTATGCTCTGAATACGTACACCGATGAGAACGGTGCCCAGCGCTATACCCTGGCGGGCCTCCAGGCGGAGACCATGCTGACCTCCGCCATTGCCGCCGCTGCCGGCCAGGAGGAGACCGCCGTGGCCTTTACCGCGGGCCACAGCGAGGACGCTCCCCAGGCCCTTTTGGACCTCCTGGCGGGGAGCGGATACCGAACAGAGCAGGTGGTTCTTGGCGTGGAGCCCCTGGGCGAGGCGGTGTCCACGGTGGTAATTGCCGGGGCGAAGCGGGACTTCTCCGAAAAAGAATTGCAGATTCTGGACGGTTTCATGTCCGGCGGCGGAAACCTGGTGGTCTTCCGGGACCCGGAGACCGCGGCCCTGCCTAACCTGGACGGCTATCTCCGGGCGTGGGGCATCATCGTGGAGGACCAGATCGTCCTGGAGTCCAGCCAGCAGCTGGACAGCCCTCTGAATATTATTCCGGTGTTCGGCCTCAGCATGATCAGCGTGTATTTCTCGGAGCATTCCTCCTATCTTGTCTTGCCGGAATGCCGGGCCCTGAGTCTGGACAATCCCAATGGGTGCATCACCAATGCGGTGCTGCGCTCCACCTCCGCCGCCTATGGCAAGGACTACGCCGCCATGACCACCCTGACCCGGGACGAAGGCGACAGCGCGGGCCCCTTCATTGTGGCGGCCACCAGTGAGCGCAGCTTCACGGATGCAAACGGGGAGACAAAAACCCAGTACGTGTTTGCCGCCGCCTGCACAGGCTTTTACCAGGAGCCCTGGCTTCAGACGGAGAGCCTGGGCAACGCGGACCTGATCCTCCAAGCCCTGGCCTATATGAACGACACGGACGTGACCCTGCGTATTCCGGTGAAGCGCCTGGCGGCCAATGACATCGCCATTTCCCGGGGAGCCGTGATCCTGTTTTCGCTGGTATTTGTGGTGGCGGCGCCCATCGCGCTGCTGACGGCGGGAGCCGTGGTGTTCCTGAAAAGGAGACGGGCATGAGAGCGACGAGAAAAAAGCTGACGCTGCTGAGCGGCGCCCTGGCGGCCTGCGTCGTCCTCTTTCTGGTACTGATGCTGACGGGCCGGGGACAGCCGGAGGAGGCGTCGGGAAGCAGCTATTACTTTACTAATTACAGCTCGCCGGAGGCATTGCTGGCGGTGAGCGTGGAGAACGCCGGAGGCAGTATCGTGCTGGCCCAGGCCGGCGGGACTTACCGGGCCTTGACGGACTCTCCGGTCCAGGGTGACGAGGCGAAAATCGCGGCCTTTTTTGAAAGCGTTTGCTATCTGCCTCTGAGCCGCATGGTGGAGGACGCCGCCGCGTCGGACAGTCAATACGGTCTGACGGAGCCTCAGGCCACAATCCTGATTCAGGACGTGAGCCAGGGGGGCGCGATGTTCCTGTTAGGCGGCGCGGTTCCCGGCGGGGAGGGGGTCTATACCTGCCTCGCCGGAGACGAGCGGGTTTTTGTCATGGGAACGGCCTACGCGGAGCTTTTTCTCGGCAGCGTGGAGCGGTTCCTGGACCTGAGCCTGTACCCTTCCCTGGAGGGTTCCGCCCTGGCAAATCTCACCGGCGTCGAGGTCCGGCGGGATGGGGAGACGGCTTACCGCCTCCGTCAGGCGGCCGCCAGCGGCAGCACGGTTTACTTTGCCCTGGAGGCCCCTTGGCAGCTTTTGCTTGGGGCCGAACCGGTGAAAAGCGCTCTGCTGACGCCGCTGCGGCAGCTGGAAGGCGTCAGTGTTTTGGAGGGCGGGCCGGAGGACTACGGCCTGACGGCGGAGAGCGATTCCCTCTGCCTGAGCTATCGGGACGGGACCGCGGTTACGGTTCTAGCGGGCAAGAGAGACGGGGAGAACACCCCGGTCACGGCGGAGGGCAGTGGCGTTGTGCTGTCGGTTCCCACCGCCAGCCTGGCCTTTATGGACGCCCCGGCGGAGGAGGTCATGGGCCGGGTCCTGCTGAGATTGAACATCAACGACATCAAGGCCTTGACCCTGAACCAGCATACCTACGAGATTGAAAGCGGCGCCGGACAGCTGCGCGTCACCCGGGACGGAGAGCCCTGTGACGCCGCCGTTTTCCAGAACACCGTATTTTCGGCGCTGAATCATATTTCCGCCGGCGGGCCCTGTGAGGATGCCGCCGGGACCGAGTTGCTGCGGCTCCATATCACGACCAATGTCGCGGGAGAAGCCATTGAGATGGTCTTCCGCCAGATGGACGGGCGTAGATGCGCTGTGGAGATCAACGGGCAGACGGCCGTCTGGTGCGATCTTGCCGCTGCCGGCGCCCTGCTGGACGCGGCTGATTGAAATAGAAAAGAGAAGGTGAAGGGATAGGCGATTGAAAACGGTATATGAATCAAATGGAAGAAAGGACTGAGATGTAAAATGAGTACACTCAAAAAAATCAATGACACTGTGATGAAAATCGTCAAAGTCGTGCTGATCCTCTTCGGAACAGTCATGACCATCCTGGTCATCATGAATGTCATCCTGCGCAAGGTGTTCAACTCCGGCCTGAGCTGGTCGGAGGAGGCCAGCCGGTTCCTGTTCATCTGGGTCACGTTCCTGGGTTCGATTCTGGCCAATAACGCCGCGCTTCACGGTGAGCATATGCGCATGGATTTCATCGTGGAGAAGCTCACCGGCGTTCCCCGCAAGCTTGTTGAGGTCGTGGCGCTGCTGATTGTGCTCGTGATACTGGGCACGCTGTTTATCGGCGGTGTGGAAGTGGTCCAGCAGACCTGGCCCTTCCTGACCTCCGCCCTGGAGATTCCCAGGGGCGCCGTGTACCTGTGCGCGCCCATCGGCTTTGGCTACATGTTCATTCAGACCCTTACCAAGCTCGTCAATGTGATCAAGGCCTCGAACCACGAATTGAATCATAAGGAGGCAGAATAATCATGTTAGCAGTATTTCTGATTGCGCTGTTCGGCCTGGTCCTGATCGGCGTGCCCATCGCGTTCTCCCTGGTGGGCACCGGCTTCTTCATGATGCTGACCCAGGCCCTGAGCCGCCCCGCGTCCTGGTCCGTTTTCGCCCTGGCGCAGAGGTTCGTAAACGGCTGCGACAGCGTTCCCCTGCTGGCCATCCCCTTCTTCATGATCGCCGGCGAGATTATGACCCGCGGCGGCATCTCCAAGCGGATCGTGGACTTTGCCTACTCCGTGCTGGGCCGGTTCAAGGGCGGCCTGGGCTACGTGGGCATCCTGGCCTCCATGATTTTCGCGGGCGTGTCCGGCTCCGCCGTGGCGGATACCACCGCCGTCGGTTCTATGCTGCTGCCTATCATGGGCGGCGCGGGCTATGACAAGAAGAAGGCCACTGGCATCGTCTGCTGCGCGGGCTGCATCGGCCCCATCATCCCGCCCTCCACCCAGATGATCTTCTACGGCGTGTGCGCGGAGGTCTCCGTGTCCGCCCTGTTCCTGGGCGGCATCGTCCCCGGCATCCTCATCGGCATCGGCCTGATGGTCGCCTGGTTCTTCCATGTGAAGAAGCGTGACTATCCGGTCGGCCCCAAGACCAGCCTGGCGGGCATCTGGAAGGCCACGAAGGAGGCCATCCTGGCCATCTTCCTGCCCTTCTTCATCATCATCTGCATCACCACCGGCGTGGCTACCGCTACCGAGACCGCCGCTCTGGCCGTTCTCTACGCCTTGATCGTCTCCGGCATTATCTACCGGGAGTTCAAGTTCCGCGAGTGGCCCGAGCTGATGGTCAACGCCATGAAGTCCACCGCCATCATGATGTTCGTGGTGGGCGCGGCCCAGGTCGCGGCCTACATGGTCACCACCTGCGCCATTCCCCAGCTGCTGGCCAAGGCCATCACCTCCATTACCAACAGCCCCGTGACCTTCATGATTATGGTCAACGTGATGCTGGTCCTGGTGGGCTGCGTCATGGACTCCGGCCCCGCCATCATGATCCTGACCCCGATCCTGCTGCCCATCGCCAAGAACTTCGGCCTGGACCCCGTTTACTTCGGCGTGGTCATGGTCGCCAACCTCTGCATCGGCCTGGCGACGCCTCCCGTGGGCAACGTGCTCTACTGCGGCGTTTCCATCGGCAAGGTGAAGCTGGCGGACCTGGTGAAGGCGTCCCTGCCCTTCATCGGCGTGATGTACCTGGTGCTGCTGATGATTACCTTCTTCCCTGAGCTGATTCTCTTCGTCCCCAACGTGCTGGGCTGATCGCGGGAAGCTTTATGGATGAACCGGCTTTTGCCGTTCATTAGATACAACTCATAGGAGGATACAACATGAAAAAGCGTTTTCTTGCACTGCTCCTTGGCCTCTGCATGACGGCTTCTCTGGCCGGCTGCGGACTGGCCGCCACCCAGGCCCCGGCCACCGGCGGCGATACCGGCTCCACTGGCGGCGCTGCCGGCGGTGACACCGGCACCGTGGGCGCCTACAGCAGCTCCGCTGAGACCCAGGGCAAAACCAACGAGATCGTCATCAAGGTTTCCAACGGCGCTGGCGAGACCTCTCCCGGCGTCAAGGCGCAGCTGAGCACCTTCGCCCCCATGGTGGAGAACAACTCCAACGGCCGCGTGGGCGTTGAGGTCTACTCCGGCGCCCAGCTGGGCGACGACACCACCGCTACCGAGATGGTGGTTGCCGGACAGCTGGAGATCAACAACACCTCCACCGCTCCCCTGGTGGGCTACGTACCCGAGCTGGGCATCTTCGACATCCCCTTCCTGTTCAACGACGAGGCTGAGGCCGACGCCATCATGGCCTCTGAGGTGGGCGACTACCTCAACGCCAAGCTGGAGACCAAGGGCATCATCAACCTGGCCTGGAACGAGAACGGCTTCCGTGAGCTGACCAACTCCAAGCGCGCCGTCGCCACAGTGGATGACGTGGCCGGCCTGAAGATCCGCACCATGGAGAACAAGTTCCATCAGGAGCTGTGGAACTCCCTGGGCGCCGCCGCTACCCCCATGTCCTCCAGCGAGCTCTACACCGCTCTGGAGCAGGGCACCGTAGACGGTGAGGAGAACCCCATCGCGAACTTCTATTCCTACCAGTTCCAGGAGGTTCAGGACTATATCACCATGTCCAACCACATCTACAGCCCCTTCCTGTTTGATATGTCCAAGCAGATCTGGGACACCTATGACCAGGAGGTCCAGGACGTTGTCCGCGAGGCTGCCGAGGCCTTCGGCGAGGAGGAGAAGCGCGTCAACCGTGAGGCCGCCGCGGAGAACCTTCAGTCCTGCATCGACGACTTCGGCATTGAGGTTACCTATCTCGATGACGCCGCCAAGCAGGCTTTCGTGGACAAGACCGCCCACATCCAGGACATGATCGCCGAGGAGACCGGCTCCGAGATCATGGATCTGCTGAACCAGGCCAAGGCCGCTTACGCCGGCTAAAGCCTGTCCCATCTGGCCAACTGGCCCGGCGAACCGCCGGGCCAGTTGGATAATCTGAACGAAGGAGGCGCGCGCATGGAGCTGCCCATTCGGCTGAGAAGCGCCAGGGAGCTGTATCAATACAGCTGTGACAACGGCTTTGGCACGGGTTTTGGAAAAGGCTGGGGCCTGAGTAATTTCGGCCTTCTGGAAAAAAAGCTGGAGCCCGATGAGTACGCGTTTTTGACCTTCGTGGGCCTGCACCGTTTCCGCAGCATGTCCTCCCACCAGCGCAATTTCGCCTACGCCATTACGGACCGGCGCATTCTTATGGCGCAGACCCGATCCTTTTGGCGCACCCGGTTCGAGAGCGTCCCGCTGAACGCCATCATGAACCTGTCCTTCGACAGTGACAATACCGTCGCTGTGATGAAGATTATGCTGGACGCGGACGCCATTACCATTGGCATGAGCTGCGAATGCGCCAATGCCCTCAGTGCGCGGCTCACGGAGCTGCTGCCCCTGATTCAGGAGCTGGCCCAGGGGCTCGACAGCGGCGAAGAACAAGACGAGTGAAGAGTAAAGGAGAGATCGTATGGAACGCAGTACGAAGATCCTGCAGGGTCTCGGCAACCAGTATTACCGTGCCACTTACAAATCCATGGGCTTCACCACGGATGACCTCAAGCGCCCCATCATCGGCATCGCCAATGCCTGGAGCGAAAGCGTCCCCGGCCACTTCAACCTCCGCCAGGTGGCCCAGCGGGTGAAGGACGGCATCTACCGCGCCGGCGGCACGCCGGTGGAGTTCGGCGTCATCGGCGGCTGCGACGGCATGGGCCAGGGGCATGACGGCATGCACTTCATCCTGCCCTCCCGGGAGCTGATTGCCAACTCCGTGGAGTCCATGGCCCAGATTAACCTGTTTGACGCCATTGTGCTACTGGGTTCCTGCGACAAGATTGTCCCCGGTATGCTCATGGCCGCTGCCCGGCTGGACATCCCCTGCATTCTGCTCCCCGGCGGCCCCATGGAGGGCGGCAAGGTCTTCGACGGTCGGGAGTCCGACCAGACCTCCAGCACCGAGGCCTACGGCATGCTCAGCGCCGGGAAGATCACCGAGGAGGAGTACTGCTCTTTGGAGGACACCGCCTGCCCCGGCTGCGGCTCCTGCTCCTACCTGGGCACCGCCAACACCATGTGCGCCCTGTCCGAGGCCCTGGGCATGACCCTGCCCGACGGCGGTCTGGTTCCCGCTGCATCCGCCCGGCGGCTGGCCATCGCGGAGGAGACCGGCGTGAAGATCATGGAGCTGCTGGAGAAGGGCGTCACCGCCCGGAAGGTCATCACCAACGGCTCCATCCGCAACGCCATCAAGGTCTGCCTGGCCATGAGCGGCTCCACCAACGCCGTCATGCACCTCACAGCCATCGCCCATGAGGCGGAACTGGACATCGACGTGCTGGACGAGTTCGACAAGCTCTCCGATACCACGCCCCAAATTGCCAAGATGAATCCCGCCTCCAAGTACAACGTCATCGATTTCTACAAGGACGGCGGCGTCTCCCGGCTGATGGAGGAGCTGAAGGACCACATCGAAACCGCCCAGATGACCGTCACCGGCCAGACCGTGGCGGAGAACATCGCCTCCCACCGCTACCTCTATCCCGCCACCCGGAACGTGGTCCGCTCCCTGGAGGACCCCTTCGGCTACACCGGCGGCGTGGCGGTGCTCCGGGGCAACCTGGCTCCCGACACCGGCATCACCAAGCCCGGCGCCTTTGACAAGAGCCTCCACCACTTTGAGGGCGAGGCCATCTGCTTCGACTCCGAGGAGGAGGCCGAGGAGGCCATCCTGGCCGGAAAGGTTCGGGAGGGCCATGTGGTGGTTATCCGCTATGAGGGCCCCAAGGGCGGTCCCGGCATGCGGGAGATGTTCAAGGCCATGAAATACCTCTATGGCCGGGGTCTGGCCCTGTCCACGGCCCTCATCACCGACGGCCGGTTCTCCGGCACCAACAACGGCTGCTTCGTGGGCCACATCTCCCCCGAGGCCGCCGAGGGAGGCCCCATCGCCCTGGTCCACGACGGCGACCGCATTGTTATTGACGTGGAAAAGCGCTCCCTGGACCTGCTGGTGGACGACGAGGAGCTGGCCCGCCGGAAGGCGGAGTGGAAGCGTCCCGAGCCCAAGTTCAAGCGGGGCTGGCTGAGCCTGTACTGCAAGCTGGCGGCCTCCGGCGCGAAGGGCGCTGTAATGCAGCTGGAAAAGCTGAAGGACCTCTAAGCCCTGAAAGCGCAAAAAAACGCCCTTGGCTCCCGGGCATTTGTCCGGGAGTCCAGGGGGGCGCGTTTAAGAGGAGGCGCGGCCCAGCAGCTGGCTGATCTCGTTGGAGACACTCAGCAGCCGGGGAGATAGCTGCTCCACAGCCGCGTCCGTCAGCCGGTTTACCGGAGCGGAGATGCTGACGGCCCCGATGGGAGCGTTTTCCCAGTTGAAAATGGGGGCCGCGATGCAGCGGATGCCCACCTCGTGCTCTTCGTTATCGTAGGCGAAGCCCCGCTGGCGGACCTGTTCAAGCTCCTGGGTCATATCTTCCAGGCGGACAATGGTGCTGGGGGTGAACGCCTGAATGTCCGTGGCGTTCCAAACGCGCTCCACTTCCTTGGGAGGCAGATAGGCCAGGATGCTCTTGCCCACGCCGGTGCAGTACATGGGGTTATACCGGCCCACGTAAGTACCCATGTTGACCAGATGCTGGAAGGGCTCGAATTTGTAAAGGTATACCACCTCGCTGCCGTTGCGCTCCACCAGATGCACCGCCTCCCTGGAGAAGTTGGCAAGCTCCTCCAGATAGTGCTCGGAGACTGGCAGCAAATCCAGCACGGCGGAGACCCGCCGGGAAATCTCGAACAGCCGCAGGGTCAGGCGGTATTTGCCGCTGTTGCCGTCCTTTCGGGCATAGCCCCGGTCAGCCAGGGCGGCGATGAGGCGGTGGGCTGTGCTGACATGGAGATGCGTGGCTTCCGCCAAATCGGAAAGGCTCATGCCCTGAGGAACGGAGGAGAGCATTTCCAGAATGTCCAGGACTCGGTCAATGGACTGGACGGAATGCTTCTTTTCAGGCATATGATCGCCCCTTTCCACGATATGAAAACTCTTCTTACAAAGATATCATGGACCGCCGCCTTTTTGCAAGTCCTTTTGTAAAATTTCTGAAATTCCTTCTGTAGAGTAGACAAAGCGCCTGTTTTGGGTTATCATTATATAAAAATAGTTTTCACATTATAAAAAGGAGGACGTTATGACGCAGCAGGAAATTACCCAAAGAGTTTTGGAGGAAAAGGTCATTGCCATCGTGCGGGGTGTGGAGACCGCCCAGTGCATCAAGGTGGCCGAGGCGCTGTATGCCGGAGGCATCCGCCTGATGGAGGTCCCCTTCAACGCCAAGGACCCCGCCGGAGATGAGACCACCGCCGCCTGCATCGCGGCCCTGGTGGAGAAGTACGGCGAGACCATGCTGGTAGGCGCGGGCACTGTGCTGAACACCCGTCAGGTGGAGCTGACCGCCAAGGCCGGCGGCAGCTACATCATCGCCCCCAATGTGGATGTGGACGTCATCCGCCGCACGGTGGAGCTGGGCATGGTGTCTATGCCCGGAGCCATGACCCCCACGGAAATCATGACGGCCCACCAGGCCGGGGCGGGCTTTGTCAAGCTCTTCCCCGCCGCCAATCTGGGCATGGACTATGTGAAGGCCATCCGGGCCCCCCTGAGCCAGGTCAAGCTGCTGGCCGTGGGCGGCGTCAGCGAGAAGAACTTCGCCGGCTTCCTGAAGGTTGGCATGGTAGGCGCGGGCGTGGGCGGCAATTTGGCGAACAAGACCTGGATCGAGAACGGCGAGTTCGATAAGATCACCGAGGTTGCCCGGCAGCTGGTGGAGATCGCGAAGAACGCGTAAACGACCTGAAACCATATGGATAAAGGGAAGGAGAACAACGATGAAACTTGTTACGTTTGGCGAAATCATGATGCGCCTGAATCCCGCGGGGTATCAGCGCTTTGTGCAGGCCGACAGCTTTGAGGCCACCTATGCCGGCGGCGAGGCCAACGTGGCCGTGTCCGTGGCCAACTACGGTTTGGATGCCGCCTTCGTCACCAAGGTGCCCGCCCATGAGATCGGACAGTGCGCCGTCAATACTCTGCGCCATTTCGGCGTGGACACCAGCAATATGATCCGGGGCGGCGACCGCCTGGGTATCTACTTTGTGGAGAAGGGCGCCTCCCAGCGGCCCTCCAAGGTCATTTATGACCGGGCCCACGCCGCCATCGCCGAGGCCGTTCCCTCCGACTTCAACTGGAAAGAGATCTTCAAGGATGTGACTTGGTTCCACTTCACTGGTATCACCCCGGCCCTGGGCGGGAACCTGCCGGAGATTTGCCTGGAGGCGTGCAAGACCGCCAAGGAGATGGGCGTTACCGTCAGCTGTGACCTGAACTTCCGCAAGAAGCTGTGGTCCTCTGAGCAGGCGGGGGAGACCATGGGCAAGCTGATGCCCTATGTGGACGTGTGCATCGCCAACGAAGAGGACGCCAAGGATGTCTTCGGCATCGCCGCGCCCGACACCGACCTGAACACCGGAAAAATCAGCCATGACGGCTATATCAGCGTGGCCCAGCAGCTCACTGAGCGGTTCAATTTCAAGAAGGTCGCCATCACCCTTCGGGGCAGCCTCTCCGCCTCCGTCAACGACTGGGCGGGCATGCTCTACAGTGACGGCAAGGCCTCCTTCTCCCCCACCTACCGCATCAACATCGTGGACCGCGTAGGCGGCGGCGACAGCTTCGGCGGCGGCCTGATTTACTCCCTGATGAGCGGCTATGACGATCAGAAGGCCATCAATTTCGCGGTGGCTGCTTCCTGCCTGAAGCACACCATCGAGCATGACTTCAACCTGGTCAGCGTCTCCGAGGTGGAGAATCTGGCCGGCGGCAACGCCTCCGGGCGGGTCCAGCGGTAAGATTACCGGCCTCCGGCGGGCAGTCTGCCCGCCGGAGGCTTGCGGGCTTTCCCAAGACATGAAGAGAAGAAAGAGGTAGTTTCCATGAACAAAAAGTACGTTGTCATGGACGGCAACACCGCCGCCGCCCATGTGGCCTACGCTTTTACGGAAGTCGCGGCCATTTATCCCATCACCCCCTCCTCCCCCATGGCGGAAAAGGTGGACGAGTGGTCCGCCAAGGGCCGGAAGAACCTGTTCGGCTCCACGGTGGACGTGATCCAGATGCAGTCCGAGGCCGGCGCGGCGGGCACCTGCCACGGCGCGGCCCAGGCCGGAGCTCTGACGACCACCTTCACCTCCTCCCAGGGCCTGATGCTGATGATCCCCGCCATGTACGCCATGGGCGGCCAGTTCCTGCCCAACGTCATGCACATCGCCTCCCGGGTGGTGACTTCCAACCACCACTCCATCTTCGGCGACCACACGGACTTCATGACCTGCCGGACCACGGGCTACGCCATGCTGATGTCCTCCTCCCCCCAGGAGGCCATGGACCTGGCGGCGGTGACCCATCTCTCCGCCATTCACTCCAGCTATGCTTTTATGCACTGCTTCGACGGTTTCCGCACCTCCCACGAGATGCAGCGCATTGAGGCCCTGGATTATGAGGACCTCCGGGGCCTGATCGACTACGAGGCGCTGAAGAACTTCCGCCGCCGCTCCCTGAATCCGGAGCACCCCTCCAACCGGGGCAACAACGTCAACCCCGACGTATATTTCCAGTGCAAGGAGGGCGTCAATGAGACGGTGGCCTCCCTGCCGGATATCGTCCAGCACTACATGGACGAGATCAACAGGCTGACGGGCCGGAACTACCAGCTCTTTAACTACTACGGTGCTCCTGACGCGGAGGAAGTGATTGTGGTCATGTGCTCCGCCTCCGAGGCGGTGAAGGAGACCGTGGACTACCTCAACGCCCAGGGCCGGAAGGTGGGCCTGCTGCAAATCCACCTGTTCCGCCCCTTCTCCGTGAAGCACTTTGCTGCCGCCCTGCCGGAGACGGTGAAGAAAATCGCCGTGCTGGACCGCTCCAAGGAGCCTGGCAGCGTGGGCGAGCCTGTGTATCTGGACGTGGTTACCGCTCTCGCCCAGGCGGGCCGGACCGGCATCCAGGTGGTGGGCGGACGTTATGGCCTCAGCTCCAAGGATGTCACCCCCGGTCAGTTTGTGGCGGTCTACGACAATCTCAAGCAGGACCAGCCCAAGAACAACTTCACCATCGGCATTATCGACGACGTGACCCACACCTCCCTGGATTACAAGGAGATTGAGCTGGCCCATCCCGGCGAGGTGGCCTGCAAGCTGTGGGGCCTGGGCGGCGACGGCACTGTAGGCGCCAACAAGAACGCCATCAGCACCATCGGCCTCATTGCGGGCAAGTACGCCCAGGCGTATTTCTCCTATGATTCCATGAAGTCCGGCGGTCTGACCCAGAGCCACCTCCGCTTCGGCGACGAGCCCATCCGGTCTACCTACCTGGTGTCCTCCGCGGACTTCGTGGCGGTCCACGCCCCCACCTATGTCACCAAGTATGACACCACCGAGGACCTGAAGGACGGCGGCATCTACCTCCTGAACTGCCCCTGGAGCGTGGAGGAGCTGGACGCCCGCCTGCCCGGCAAGATGAAGCGGGATCTGGCGAGGAAGCACGCCCAATTCTACATCATTGACGCCGCCAAGCTGGCTGTGGAGGTGGGCCTGGGAGCCAACCGTACCAACAGCATTTTGCAGGCCGCCTTCTTCGCCCTGACCAAGGTCATTCCTCTGGACGTGGCCGTGGAGGACATGAAGAAAAACAACTACAACAGCTATTTCAAAAAGGCCGGCCAGAAAATCGTAGACATGAACAACGCCGCCGTGGATATGGGCGTCAGCGCCGCCGTAAAGGTGGAGATTCCCGCCGCCTGGGCCGATGCCGCTGACACTCCCGCGCCGGAACTGAAGAACGCCAGCGATTTCGTCAAAGAGATCGTCCTGCCCATGACCCGCGAGGAGGGCAATAAGCTCCCCGTGTCCGTCTTCAAGAAGCACGGCGTGCTGAACGGCACCTGGGAGAACGGCACCTCCGCCTTCTCCAAGCGGGGCGTGGCCATCAACGTGCCCAAGTGGAACGCTGAGGCCTGCATCCAGTGCAACCGCTGCGCTATGGCCTGCCCCCACGCTGCCATCCGCCCGGTACTGCTGACGGAAGAGGAGAAAGCAAACGTTCCCGCCGCCTTTGAGACCGTCCCCGCCAAGGGCCTGGGGAAGGACGCCCCCGCCTATTCCTTCCGGATGCAGGTCAGCCCCTATGACTGCCTGGGCTGCGGCGTGTGCCTGACAGTCTGCCCTGCCAACACCAGCGAGAAGAGCGCCGACGCCCTGGTCATGACGCCCTTCGAGGAGATGAAGCCGGAACAGCCCCTCTTCGACGAGGTGGCGATGGACGAGAAGTACCTGAAGAAGGACATCATCAGCAGCAAGAGCGTCAAAAATATCCAGTTCGCCAAGCCTTACTTCCAGTTCTCCGCCGCCTGTGCGGGCTGTGCCGAGACGACCTATCTCAAGCTGGTCAGCCAACTGGTGGGCGACCGGATGTACATCGGCAACGCGGCGGGCTGCTCCTCCGCATACAGCGGCGGCGCGCCCATCCTGCCCTACTGCAAGGACGGTCGGGGCTATGGTCCCGCCTGGGAGCACTCGCTGTTTGAGGACAACGCCGAGTTTGCTTACGGCTTCTTCCACGCCCAGGACGCCATCCGCAAGGAGCTGTTGGCCTGCCTGGAGCGCATGAAGGAGGCCGGTGTGGCCGCGGAGGCTGTGAACGCCTACCTGAACGGCTGGGATGACAAGGAGAAGTCCCGGGCCGTGTCCGACGCCCTGATTGCCGCCCTGGAGGCCGTGGAAAAGACGGCGGGCGTGCAGTTCATCCTGGACAACCGCGAGTTCCTGGCAAAGAAGTCCGTCTGGGCCATCGGCGGCGACGGCTGGGCCTATGACATCGGCTTCGGCGGCATCGACCACGTTCTGGCCCAGAACCGGGACGTAAACCTGCTGGTTCTGGATACCGAGGTGTATTCCAACACCGGCGGACAGTCCTCCAAGGCTACCCCGACTTCCGCTGTGGCAAAATTCGCCGCAGGCGGCAAGCAGATCGGCAAGAAGGACCTGGGGGCGATCTTCATGAACTATGGTTACGTATACGTGGCCCAGGTGGCCATGGGCGCGGACCAGGCTCAGACCCTCAAGGCCATCCGGGAGGCGGAGGAGTATCCCGGCCCCTCCATCATCATTGCCTACTGCCCCTGCCTGGAGCAGCACATCAAGAAGGGCATGAGCTGTTCTCAGGATGAGATGAAGAAGGCCGTGGAGTGCGGCTACTGGCAGCTCTACCGCTTCGATCCCCGACGGATAGCGGAGGGGAAGAACCCCTTCCAGCTGGATTCTGCCGAGCCTGACACCGGGAAGCTCATGGATTTCCTCATGGGCGAGAACCGCTTCGCCTCTTTGAAGAACAACTTCCCCGGCAAGGCCGATGCTCTCTATGAGAAGGCCGTCGCCGATGTCAAGGCGCGCTGCGCCCGGTATCGCAGGATGGCGGAGGAGAAATAAGTGCCTTCGGCGACTTACTTTTATATGGAACTTCTTAAACAGGAGGGCTTTTCTGTAATTGAGGATGTGTCCGAAGAAGTCAAAGGCCAAGATTATGTGTCTGTTGGTACGCTCTTATCTAATAATGAGAAGGGGTTAAGTATCAGTTACATACCAAACAGGCTCACAATTTGTATTTCATTTTTATAGTGAGACCTCTGCAAGTAAAGTGATGAAATTCTGCAAATATTAATCCTGTTTACATACTGTTGTTTTGCTATCGCTGGTTCTACTGTCAGTTTTGCGGAATAGTCGCTCACATTGACGATAGGAGGTACATTATGAAAAAACTCTTTTCCTTTTTTATGGCCTTATACTTGGTCGCTTCCTTAGGAAGCGTTACCGCGTTCGCAGCTACCGATGTTAGTGAATCAACAATTATCGGTGAGTTCGATGGCCTTCTGGGTAATTACTTGGACGCTAATTCCAGCACCGCCGTAGATGAATCACAGCAGGCACCAATTATCATTGGGGAATTTGACGGTCTCTTGGCTGATTATTTGGACCCCAGTGTACCCATGCCGACCGCTGTTGCGAATGTGCGTATCAATTCATACGCAACATACGATTCGGAGGACGGCGTTCAAGTTAAGGTAAAACTATATGTTCCATGGTATGATTTCCCGAAACCGGAGTTCACTGGTATGACTGGTACGGTGACTGTGAATCTCAATAATAAAACGAAAAACTGAAGTACCAAATGTTCCAAACCCCATAGGCAATTTAGCCAGAAGATAAAATTCAGAAAGGATATAAAATGGATAGTATATTTTTTATTGACACCCTCCAGGCCATTAAAGAGAAGGTGTTGATAGCTGGCGGTGAAGTGTACTCTTTTGAAGTAGGAAAATCTATCAGCGAAAAAATTGAGACAAGTTGAAGAAAAATATAAAATGTCTTTCCCAATTGACTTCACTTACTTTGTTACAAATATAGCAGGTAATGTTGACATTTCTTGGTCAATTCTATCAGAGGATTGGTATGAAAGGTGTAAAGAACTGCCGTTCTCCAGGCCAGATAATGGATATTTATTTTGGGACATAAATAGATATTTAGATGATGATATTTATTCCTATTTTGAAAATCCAAGAAATCTTGAAGTTTTACAACAAAAGCTATATTTATGTGATGTGGATAATGGTGACAAAATATTCTTTGATTTAAGTTGTCCTAAACCTCAAAAGCCAATTGTGTATTACAGCCACGATTCATCATATGAGGGTTTTCCTAGACTGGCCCAAAGCTTTGAAAGCTACATAGATAATCTGTTAAAAATAGGATTAGTTGGAAATGAGTTTTGGACAATAGAACCATTTATAGACAAGGAATATGGTGGAATAAATGCCAACTGTGCAGCCGCTCTACAATGGCGTAAACTCATTGGATTAGTATAGCAGCACGGCGTACATACTGGTTTATCTCGTGATATGGGGCGTGATACTGTCGAAGAAACGGCGGTAACAGCTGCGTAACAGGGCAGGCCCCAGTGCTGGGGTCTGCCCTGCCTTTAGTTTACAAATGATTTTTCGGGAGGTTCGTTTATGGACTACTTACTGTGCCAGACTTATCCAGCAAGGGGAGAGTATACCTTGTAAAGTAGCGGCAAGCAAGGCACCGGTATATACCCGGTGCGTGCTTGTTGGTGGCTGAC
>CAOKLO010000046.1 GCA_948469375.1 uncultured bacterium
TTGCTATTTTGTTGATTTAGCCTACTCCTCGCTATTTTTCAAACAAGGCCTAGTGGAATATATAGAACATCTGCCACGGCGGTTAGGCGGTTAGTATACGAAAACTTTTGGAAATCATAGGGAAATCTTGTGGAAATTTTAGGGAAATTATTCGTGCTTTTTCGACATTGAAACAAAAAACAGAGGTGCCGATTATCACGACACCTCTGTTTTTTGCGTCTGATTTTTCTGATGGTTTATGATCCGTTTAAAACAAATTTGTAGCCAATCCCCCATACGTTCTGGATATACCTCTTGCCAACTGAATCCAACTTTTTTCTGAGAGTCTTGATATGAACTTTTACGGTTTCATCGCCTCCTATTGGACATACCTCGTCCCAAACATGCGCATAAAGCTGTTCCCGGCTGAAAACCTGTCCCGGGGAACTGGAAAGACAGTATAGCAAATCAAATTCCTTCCTTGTGAGTTGCAGGAATTTTCCCTCAACCAGAACCTGCCTGTGGCACCGACTGATAATCAGTTCTGCTCCAAACGTAATCGGCCGGCAACGTCCTTTACTTCCTTTGTAAAGCCGGATCAATGACAATGCCTGCGCCACGCACACATCCAGGTCAAAGGGCTTTTCCAAACAGGCATCTGCTCCCGCTTGAAACAGCGCGACCCGCCTTTTTGAGGAGAGTTCTCGCTCAAGCACCAAAATTGGTGAATTTATAGAATTTCGTATCATTTGGAGCAGGTTCATTCCATCCGTTTTCGCAAGGCAGGTATCCATAATAACCAGGCAATGCGGAAGAACCACGCCATTTTCCAAAATCTCCTTTGGAGATGTCGTGCAGATAACCTCTATTTGGTCGTTCCGCATACGACTTTGAATGGACTGGCAGACGTTCAAGTCATCATCTATCAGTAAAATCTTTTCTTTTTCCATAGAGCAGTTCCTTTCCAATTTCATATGGAATCCGCGCAAGCGCGCTTTATTCGCTGCTCATTGCCGTATCTAAGTATGTCCTTAACAGCTTCTGGCACATCTGTTCAGCGATTCATCAAACCGTTTTTAGGTGTCTTTCTCCTCCTTGTTTCGAAGACATTTCCCGGTTTCCGAGCACTTGCAATCTGCCAGCGCCTCCGGCGTCCCTGCAAACAGCACCTCCCCGCCCCGGTTTCCGCCGCCGGGGCCCATGTCAATTATCCAGTCCGCAGCGGTGATCAGCTCCGGGCGGTGTTCAACCACGACCACCGTGTTTCCCTGGTCCACCAAGCGGCGCAGCAGTTCCAGCAGCCGCGCCACGTCCCGGCTGTGGAGGCCGGTAGTTGGTTCGTCCAGCACATAGATATTGCCGGATTTTTGCAGCTCACTGGCCAGCTTCAGCCGCTGGGTCTCTCCGCCGGAGAGGGTGCTGGTTGGCTGGCCCAGGGTCATGTAACCCAGGCCCACCTCCTGGAGCGCAGACAGTGGCCCCCGGATTTTCGGCTGTGTAAACCACTCCAGCGCCTGGTCGATGGTCAGGGACATGACCTCCTCGATGTTCTTCCCCTGAAAAGTATAGCCCAGGGCTGTTGGGTTGTACCGCCGTCCTCCACACTCCTCGCAGCGGATCGTCACCGGGTCGGCGAAGGCCACCTCCGGCGTGATCTCCCCTTTGCCTTTGCAGACAGGGCAGGCCCCTTTGGAGTTGAAGCTGAACCACTGGACCCCCACGGCGTTTTCCTTGGCGAAGAGCTTGCGTATTTCGTCCATGACCCCAGTATAGGTGGCCGGGGTGGACCGGCTGGAAACGCCGATGGGCTTCTGGTCAATGACCACAGCCTCCGGGTGCCGGGCAACAAACTCGCCGCGGATCAGGCTGCTCTTGCCCGAACCCGCCACGCCGGTAACGGCGGTAAGGATACCTTTTGGAACTGTCACGGAAACGTCCTTTAGGTTGTGGAGGCTGGCGTGCTCAATGGCATACCCCTCTGTCCAGGGCTTTGGCGCGGGATTGGGGACAGGCTTTTCCCGCATGGCGGAGGCGGTGAGCGTCCCGGCGGCCTTCAGGCCCTCCAGGTCTCCCTGGTAGACAATCTCGCCGCCCCGGCTTCCCGCCAGAGGACCCAGTTCAATCACGTGGTCCGCCAGCTCCAGCATCTGGCGGCTGTGCTCCACCACCAGCACCGTGTTGTGCCGGTCCCGCAGATCCAACAGCAGCTTCCCAATACGGTGGGCGTCGGAGGGATGGAGGCCCGCTGTGGGCTCGTCAAAAATATAGGTGATGTTGCTGAGGCTGCTGCCCAGGTGCCGGACCATTTTCAGGCGCTGGGCTTCGCCGCCGGAGAGGGTGTCCGTCCGCCGGTCCAGGCTCAGATAACCCAGGCCCACTTGGACCATGTGCTGGAGGTACGACCCGATCTGCCCCGCGATGGAGCGGCCCAGAGGATCATCGACGGCCTCCAGTACGGGCAGGAGGTCGCTGACCTGACAGGCAAAATAGTCCGAAATATTGTAACCATTGATTTTTGACGCCAGGGCCTTGGGATTCAGGCCGCTCCCGCCGCAGCTGGGGCAGGGACAGCGGCGGACAAAGGACATCGCTTCTTCCTGGACTTCCTTTTTCAGCCCCGAGATGTCCCGGTTCAGGTATAGCCGGTTGAAGCGGGTCACCACGCCCTCGTAGGGCAGATGGGACACCTGGCCGGTGTTCTTGTAGATATGGTCGATGATCAGGGGTTCCTTGGTCCCGATCCGCAGGACCTGCCACTCCTCATCGGAGTAGTCCCGGAGCTTTTTGTCTGGGTCCAGATAGGGATTATTCGTGTAGTAGATTTCCTGCCAGCTCCCGCCGTAGAACTGCCGGAAACGGATGGCCCCCTCGTTGATGCTCTTGTCCGTGTCGAACATCTTCGCCTCGTCCAGCTCTACCCGCTCTCCCAGACCTGTGCAGTCAGGGCACATGCCATGGGGATGATTGAAGGAGTAGGCCATGGAACCGCCCGCACTGGGCTTCCCCACCCTGGAAAACAAAAGGCGGACCAGTGGAGCCACGTCGGAGGCCGTGCCCACCGTAGAGCGGGCGTTGGCGCCGATGGGCCGCTGGTCCACCACCACGCAGGGAGTCAGATTTCGGATGCCCTCTACCGCCGGACGCTCGTACCGGGGCAGGCGGTTTCGGAGAAACAGCGGATAGGTGGCCTGCCACTGGCGGCCCGCCTCCGCCGCGATGGTGTCAAAGGCCAGGGTGCTCTTGCCGGAGCCCGAAACTCCGGCAAGCAGCACCAGCTGTTCCTTGGGAATATCCACGTTCAAACACTTCAAATTGTTTACGGACACGCCGCGAATCTCAATAGACTCTCTCATAGTTCCTCCTCGTCCGGGTTCATTTCCGCCCGGAGTTTTTTGCGTTTGAACAGCCAGAACACAGTCAGGGTCATCAGTAGCGCCGTCCAGCTGGCGGGATAGGACGCGTAGACCCAAGCCACGTTCACCACGCTGGTATCCAGGAAATGCACCCACAGCAGCCGCAGCACACAAGTAGCCATCAGGTTGACCGCCACAGGGATGACCGGAGATCCGCAGCCCCGGATCGCTCCCACCAGCACATCCGCCATGCCGAAGATCACGTAAAAGGGCACCACAGTCCAGATACGCTCCGCCCCCGCTTGAATCACCGCCGGGTCATTGTTGTAGATGCTGACCAGGGGCCGGGCGAAGGCCGACACAGCAGCGCTCTGGGCAATGCCCAGTACCAGTGTGCAGAGGAGGCACAGACGCACCGTCTTGAAGATGCGCTTGTGCTGCCGGGCTCCCAGGTTCTGGCTGGTAAAGGTCTGGCAGGCGTGGTGGAAGGCGTTCATGGAGATGTAGAGGAAGTTTTCGATACTGGCTCCGGCGCTGTAGCCCGCCACCACAATGCTGTCATAGGAGTTGATGGCCCCCTGCAAGGCCACGTTGGACAGGCTGAACAGGCATCCCTGAACTCCGGCGGGAATCCCCACCCGGGCCATGGCTTTCAGGCTCCAGGAATCAATCCGCAGACGGCGGAAGGAAAACCGCAGCTCCCCCTTGAAAAAAGCCAGGCAGGCCAGGACCAGCCCCGCGCTGAGGCCCTGGCTGATGATGGTCGCCAACGCTACCCCGGCCACGTCCATCCGCAAGGCAATGACAAAAAACAGGTTTAGGATGACATTCAGTGTGCCGCTGACAGTCAGGAACAGCAGCGGACGGCGGGTGTCGCCCTCCGCCCGGAGAGCCGCCGCGCCGTAATTGTAGACCATCATAAAGGGCGTTCCTATGAAATAGATACGGATATACACCAGGGCCAGGGGCCGCACGTCCGCTGGGGCGGAGATCAAGTCCAGCATCCAGCCGGAGGCAGCAATGCCGCCAAGACCCAGCAGCGTTCCGCCCACAATACCGATCAGCAGGGCCGTGTGGAGGGCCTTGGAGATTTCCTCCTCCCGGCCCGTTTCGCCTAAGTAACGGGCGATGACCACGTTTACCCCCACGGAGATGCCCACCAGCAGGTTGATGACCAGATTGATGATACAGGCTGTGCTCCCCACGGCGGCCAGGCTGGCGTGGCCCGCCCAGCGGCCCACCACCACGATGTCCGCCGTATTGAACAGCAGCTGCAAGAGGTTGGAAGCCATCAGCGGCAGAGCGAAAATCAGAATTTTTCCTAACAGAGGGCCGTGAGTCATGTCCATAGCCCCGGCGGATCTTAATTTCTCTTTGCCTGATGTTCCTCCGCCGCTTCCAGGTCGGGATAGCCGTACCGCAGGACCGTATTTCGCAGCACTTGTTCGCATAGATTGATCTTCTCCTTTTGACCCTTTTCTACAAAAGCGACATACAGTCTAAGCGTTTCCACGGAATATGTCAAGAGCTCCCCGCGAAGATATGTTTCAAAAGAGGTGACTCCGGGGGCGTCCGCCTCCCTGCGGATGGGCCGGCCCTGGCCGGTCAGGCGGGGATACCGTTTCGCAAGCTCTTCCTGCCAGGCGACGTGGGTGGCGCAGATCAGGTCCGCCAGAAACAGAGCCTCCAGGCTTGGGACCGGAAGGGCGTCTTTGATCTGTTGGTACTCGTCAGGAGAGGTCCGTTCCATCATATACGCGTACTTCTCACACAGCGGATTCCGGCCCTGGGCCTGGGCGTAAAGAAGGTCCTCTTTGTAGCTTTCCAGCAGTTCCAGGCTCCAGGCCCGAAACTGGCTGGCGCGCATGATGGAAAAGGTCTTGGCGTCATCCTGGCAGGCGGCCCGCCCGCCGCAGTTCTGAACCTTGTCAAACAGCGCCCATTCAATGGTGACTACCGACTTAATCATACCTTCCATTTCTCATTCCTCCATGATATGTGTCTTTCTCAGCTCCGTGTCCCGGATGCGGGACATCAGTTCGGCGCTGTGAGCCAGCAGGAAGGGGTCCCGGCTGTTTGAGAGGTCCTGCCGCCGCAGCTCCGCCGCGGCGTTCAGGCAGATGCCCTCTACTAATTCCTCCGCGGCGCTTCCCGCCCGGAAAAGCGCCTCTATCTGGTCGTAGAGCCTGGGCAGCTTTAGAAGCCCACGGAGTCCCCGGTGCATCCATTTATAAAAAGGGGCGTAGCGGCGGTTCAACAGGTAAGCCATAGACATCGCCGCTTTGGCGAACTCAGCCAGCGCCAGCCCCGCCGCCGCGGTTTCCCCCCGCTTGACACAGCGGGGATAGTTATACTGTCCAGCCTGGGCCATGACGGCGGCCCGGGCGGCCAGCTTTTTCAGCCGCAGATCCTCCGGGTATCCCTCCAGCAGACGGCGGCGGATGGCCGTGAAGCGCCCCAAGGGGTCAGAGAATATTTCACCATTGACCGCTGTCGCCAAAAACGCCTCCGGGACCCGCCTCCACTCGTCTAAGGTCCGGGGTCCCCCCGGCGTGCCGGTGTAGCGGGCATACCAATCCTGAATGCACAGTACGCCCACCCGGCCCTGCCCCTCCGGGCTCTCACGGCGGGCGGGATAACCCGCCCATTCTCCGGGAAGAGCGTCGTAGACTGCTTGTATTTGCGCTCCACACTCCTGATAATCCGGCCTATCCAGCCAGACGCAGAAGCCCGCCCCCCAGTCGTGATCCCGGGAGAGTTCGTCGTCAAAGCCAAAGCACTCCGAACCCTCCCCCGCCAAACCCATCGCCATTTGGGGCAGCAGTTCCGGGAAATGTTCTTCCAGAGCCGGGCGGCCGATCTGTTCATAGTAGAGGCGGCTGAGCTCCAGCCCTTTCATGAGGCCGCGCCCCGCAAACGCCGCAGCGCGTCCTGAACAGCCTGGGTCCGCTCATGCTCCGGGCCAAAGAGCTTGGAAAGCACCCGCGCCGCCTCCTCCAGGCTCCGGCGGGCATCTGCTATTTGTTCTTGTGCCTGATAAGCCCAGGACATGTTCTGAAAGGTCACGGCATACTCTACGTTCTCTCCAAACCAACGCTTTGTGTACGCCGCCGCCTTTTGGTAGGTTTCCACCGCCCTGTCATAATCCCCGGCGCTGTAGAGAAAGCCCGCCAGACTATTCAAAGCGGCGGCGTAATGAGGATCTTCTTCACCGCCGCAGTCCTCAAAGGCGACCAGAGCCATTTCCAGACACCGCCGGGCGTCTTCCTGCCGATCCATCCGATGGTAAAGGGCGGTGAGATTGTGATAGGTGACCGCCACCTCATGGAGATATCCCGGCATCCGGCGCAGCATCGCCAGGGCCCGTTCCAGATTGGCGGCGGCTTCTTCCAGCCGCCCCAGCTCCTGATAAGCCAGGGAGATGTTGTTTAAGACGCTGACAAAGGCGTAGCTATCCTCCGCGTTTTGGCTCTGGTAAATGTCAATAGCCTGCCGGAACAACTCCAACGCTTCCGCTGGGCGGCCCATAAGCCGGTAAGTCCCCGCCATGTTGTTCAAGAGCGTGGCATACTCCACGCAGTCCGCACCCATACGGCAGACGATCTCCTCCCCGGCCGCTTGAAACGCTTCCAGCGATTCGGCGTAGCGGCTGGTCCCCCGGTAGAAGGACCCCAGCTCGTTGTGGACGGCTACCAGTCCGGCGGCGTTCTCCGTCTCCCGGAAGGCCCCCCGGCTCTCCAGGAGAAACCGCTCCACCTCCTCAAGGCCCCGGGAATACCTTTGATCCAGTTCCTGATAGAATCGTTTCGCGTCCCAGTCCATATCCATCCCCCTTTTTCCGGTTTTTCCTCATGATAGCAAGGCCAAGGCTTCGCGGCTTTGCCCGCTTTCACGGATTCTTTGCCGTTTGTCGGTTTCCCGCCAGAAAGGCCAAAAGGCGAGACACGGCAAAAAAACAATGAGAGGGGGCAAATCATCCCCCTCCCGGCTCCGCTATGATAAGGGTACACAATCGAACTGCCATACCGGCAAACAAAAAACAGGAGGAATACGGCATGGAAAATTTTGAGTTCTACAGCCCCACTTACTTTGTTTTCGGCAAGGAGACCGAGAACCGCACCGGCGAGTTCGTCAAAAAATACGGCGGCCATAAGGTGCTGATCCACTATGGCGGTGGCAGCGTGGTCCGCTCGGGCCTGCTGGACCGTGTGAAGGCTTCCCTGGACGCGGCGGGCATCGCTCATGTGGAGCTTGGCGGCGTCAAGGCCAGCCCCCTCAGCGATCTGGTGTATCAGGGTATCGAGCTGGCACGCAAGGAGGGCGTGGACTTTGTGCTCCCCATCGGCGGCGGCTCCGTCATGGACTCCGCCAAGGGTATCGCCCTGGGCGTGCCCTATGACGGCGACTTCTGGGACTTCTACTGCGGCAAGAAGGGCCCCGTCACTGAGGCTCTGCCTGTGGGCTGCGTGGTGACCATCGCCGCCTCCGGTTCCGAGGGCTCCACTGACTCCGTGGTCACCCTGGTCACCGAGGACGGCAAGCAGTACAAGCGCTGCGCCGACGGCGACATCCTCCGGCCCCTCTTCGCCATCATGAACCCGGAGCTGATGATGACCCTGCCCCCCTACCAGACCGCCAGCGGCATCGCCGACATCATGGCCCACTGCATGGAGCGCTACTTCTCCAACACCAAGGAATGTGAACTCACCGACCGGCTGCTGGAGGCCGTCATGCTCACCATGATCAAAGAGGGCAAGCGGGTCATGAAGGACCCCCAGAACTACGACGCACGGGCCAACATCATGTGGGCCGCCATGGTGGCCCAGAACAACTCCACCGGCGTGGGCCGGGCCCAGGACTGGGGCACCCACCACATGGACAATGAGATCGGCATCAACTACGGAGCCTCCCACGGTGCGGGCCTGGCCCTGCTGTTCCCCTACTGGATGGAGTACGCCATGAAGGCCAACGGACCGGAGCTGTTTGTGAAATATGCCACTCGGATCTGGGGCTTCCAGAACGATTTCGAGCATCCCGAGGTCACGGCCATGCAAGGCATCCAGGCGTTCCGGGACTTCATGACTGAGATCGGTATGCCCGCCACCATCGGCGAGCTGGGCGGCAAAGAAGCGGACATCCCCGGCATGGTGGAGAACATGTTCCACGGTGCGCCGAACCACGGAAACTTTGTCAAGCTCACTCCCGAGATCGCTACGGAGATCTACCGCATGGCGGTGTAAATTTGCTCTTTTCTTTCTCCCTTTTTCATACTCCATTGCAAGAGGACGGGGCCGCCGTGCGGCCCCGTCCTCTTGCGCAAAGTCTGATTTCAGGTTTTTGGAATATTCTCCGCCGTCCGGGCAAACACAGGCTTCATGGCATTAACCCATGCATCGAACCCCCCGGCTTTTGTAATCAGGTCCAGAGCCTGCAAATTGATGCCGCCCGGTGTGCTTACAGTGGCCATGGTGTGGACCCCTGCCCGGTCCTTCCCACAGGCTTCCTGGGTCACAGCGGCAAACATATTTGTGATATACTCTGTCGCCGCCCCTTCCGGTACTCCTTCAGAAACAGACCAGTCAATCAAATGGTCCAGTACCGCAAACATTGGAGCAAAGCAGCCGGTAACTGCACCGAACACAGCGGCCTGATACCGGCTTTCCACGCTGACAATTTTACCGATCTTTCCGAATATCTCGGCGGCCTCCGGTGTTGGAGGACACTGAACAATGGGGCCCGGGTAAAATGCCAGGAAGGTGCCTGGAATCATATGGAGCATGGTATCAACTTTGCAGTTCATCCAAGTGGATATCTCCTCCACCGTTTTATCGAACATGACATTGATTACTTTATGGTCCGGACGGAAAGTCAGGGATTCTATTACCTCTTTCCCCGCCTGGGGCCATACGGCAATGACGATCCAGTCAGAATGATCCACGCACTCTTGCAAACTTTTTGCCGCAGTAACCCGGTCGGGAAATTGCTGCTCCAGCTTTTCACAGGCTTCCTGGCGCATATCAGAAACAATGATCGGATACGGCGTAACGGATGCCCGAAGACAAAATCCGGTAACCATTGCGGTAGTAATTGCCCCGCTGCCAAGAAACCCAATAGTAGGGAGTTTATCATTCATGATAAATGAGCTCCTTCCGCAAAAATTTGTTTGGAGGAACAGGAACCGGACTGGATGCCGATTCCTGTTCTTCCGCTTTATATCAGGCTTTCGTGTCCTTCTTAATCAGTTCTGCGTTGATATCCATCCAGACATCGCAGTTCTTGATTCCCAGCTTCTCTGGGTTGAAATAAGGCTCCTCAACACCAGCTTTGCGCTGTTCCATATAGTCATCATAGACTTTTTTAACAACAGGCAGAAGGATCAGCAGGGTAATGCCATTGAGCCAAGCCATCAGCCCGAACATGACTTCGCTGATAGCCCAAGCGGTAGAAGCCGTTACATTGGCCCAGGCAAAGAAGAAAATGGGCATCATGATGCGGGTGGCCCAGATCATCTTGTCGCGAGTAGACTGAGAGAGGTTTCGAGCGAGATATGCAAGGCCAGCCTCACCCTCATAGTAGTATCCAATGCAGGTAGAGTAAGCGAAGCAGGTCAGCGCCAGAGCAATAATCATGCCGCCGATACCGGGAATCGCCGTGTTGGCGGCTTCCTGCACCCAAACCACGCCGGCGGTGTTGGTGGCAGCCTGAGTCGCCATCTGGGCGGAACCCTCGCCGATATGCATAAAGGTCCCATCAGGTCCCAGGACATTGAAGCAGTCAGTAACCAAAGCCATGATACCGGAGCAGAAGCAGACAATTACATCGATGTAAACGGAGGAAGCATTTACCAAGCCTTGGACAGCGGGATGCTTGCTTTCAGCGGCAGCGGCAATCGCAGGAGTCTCGCCGAAGCCGGAACCAGAGGAGTTCACACCACGTTTAACGCCGTAGGAAAATGCGCCGCCGATCATGCCTCCGAAGATGGCGTGAGTGTTGAAGGCACTCCCAACGATCATGGCTATTGTCGAAGGGATAGCCGCCGCGTTGAAGATCAGGACAATAACCGTGACTACCAGGTACGCAATCGTCATGATGGGGACGATCATGGTGGAGAACTTTGCGATGCGGCGGATGCCGCCGGAGATAACCAGGAACAGCAGCACAGCGATAATCGCGCCGGAGACCACATGATTCATGCCGAAGCTATTTTCCAGGGCCATGGCAATGTTGTTGGCGCTGGGTCCAGTGACCAACAGAGGTACGCCGATAGTGACCATCAGTGCGAAGATTATGGCAAAAACCTTGCCCACACCCTTCCAGGGAATGCCCATTTCCATATAGTTGAAGGGGCCGCCACGGTACTGGCCGTCCTGCCGGACCTTATAAATCTGACCCAAGCTGTTTTCGGCGTATGCGATGGCCGAGGTCACCAAAGCGGTGACCAGCATCCAGAATACCGCGCCGGGGCCACCGTACATAATGGCCACCATGACGCCGCCAATGTTGCCTACCGCCACGCGGTAAGCGGCAACAGAACAGAAAGTCTCATAGGCAGAGAGACCGTCCTTGGAGCCGTCGCCGGAGATCAACAGCTTAATTTGCAGGGGGAGCTTGCTGATGTTGGCAAATTTGATTGCAAAGCAGTAGATTAAGGCACCGACAAAAATCAGCGCAATCAACGGGGTTGCCCACAGGGCGTTGTTGACTGTAGAAATAATGCTCGCAAAATCCATAAGTAGTTCCCTCTTTCTTTCATGTTGTTAAACTTCTCTTCTTGCGTCCGCCGATGCTCTCCCTCCTTTCCAACAGACGTACGCTCCGCATATTACCTGCCCCGGATACCAATATCCAGGACTTCGTGCATGAATTTGATGCTCTTACGCATAGCCTCAATCTCCAACTTCCGACCCTCTTCTATGGTATAGCCACTGAGAGGAAGCTCAATTTCCAGATCAATGGTATCCAACTCTTCCGGAGCCTTCTCCCGCAGGATCTTCATAACTTGAATCACGTCCACGTCGCCGTCGCCGATGGCGCAGCCCAGAGAGTGGGTGCCATCGGGATCGGCGAAGACCCGATTGTCGCAGAAGTGGACGCAATAGCAATAGGGGGCCATTTTATCCACACAATCCTTGATGCCCTCAGCCAGCATCAGGGAGTTGATAGTGTCGCAGCAGGCACCAATCAGGGGGTGGTTCAGCTGCTCCACCATCCAAACCACCTCGTCGGCAAACAGGTCGCAGTGGTTCTCAATGGCAATTTTCAGGTTATATTTTTCGATGGTGGGGATGTTCCGGCGGAAATCCATGACGATCTTTGCCATCTGCTCCATGGCCTCGGGGCACATGCAGGAGTGGGACAGCGGATGGGGATGTTCCACGTCGGTGGAGTATTTGACCAGTGTGCAGCCCAGCTTGTGGGCAATTTCCAGAGATTCCTCAATGGTGCAGTTGACCCGGGGGTCCGAAGGGGCGTTGAAGGAAATGTTCAGCTCCAGGTCCAGGCCCAAGCGCTCCGCCTTTTCTTTGACGGCGGCCAGATGGGCATCAGAAAGATCGTCATCCAGGTCCACCAGGGTCATGTGGATGACCTCGATGCCCTCCTCCACGCACAGGTCCATCAGCTTGTCCAGGTCGATGACCTTTTCAAAGGCATGGGTCCTCCCCTCGCTCTGAAAACCCCAGCTTTCGCCAAGGCCGCTGAGATGCAGGGTGTATGTGTGCATACCCAGCTTAAATTTGCGGTTCGCTTGCTTTCCGGTGATCATGATAAGTCCTCCTTGTTGTATTTCTCTGATGAGATATTTTGTTTATCCCAGCTTCTGGCGAAAGCAGGGGCAGTCCCGGTACTCCTTCGGGGTCATGCCGGTGATGGAGTGGAAAGCCCGCGTAAAGGTGGCGTTGCTGCTGTAGCCCACCATAACGGCCACCTCCATCACGCTGAAGCTGGTCTCCTCCAGCATCTCCTTGGCCCGGTCAATGCGGATGCGGCGGAGGTAGAGATTCGGGGAGCAGCCCGTCTGCTGCTTGAACCAGTCGTTGTAATACGTGACGTTATACCGCTCCATCTCCGCCAGTTGATTGACGGTGATGGGCAGATCGTAGTGTTCGCTGATGTACCGGATGGACGGGGCGGCGCAGTTCTCCAAGAGCTTGCTGTAGAGATAGCTGTAGAGATACCGGACGGACTTGCTCTCCGGGTTCTGCCTCAGCTCCGCCTGGATGAGCTCCACCAGCTGCATGATCTGGCCCCGCATGGACACGATAATGGGCCGGGAGAGCAGGGCGGCGTCCTTGTCGTCCACTTGGGACAGGTTGATGGCCAGAAGCCGTCCCCGGTAGCTGCACTGGTGGTCCATGCCCGCCGGAACGAAACACAGCTCCTGACAGGTGACGTCGTACTCCTCCTCCCCTACCTGGATGCTCATGGATTGCTGGAGGGGAACGAGAATCTGGGGATAGCCGTGGCTGTGCTCCCCGCTGCACTCGCGAAATTCCTGGATATCAAGTTTCTGCCGCATGATAAGCCTCCTCTCCTAAGTTCAGCGCACCTTTACGCCGCAGCTTCCGACGATCTCCCGGCATCGGGCCATATGCTCCTCCGTAGGCGTGGGCGTACCCGACAGCTCATAAGGCCGACCTAGTTTTTCATAGGTAGCCGTGCCCAGCTTGTGATAAGGCAGGAGTTGGATGTGGTCCAGCCTTTTCAAGCTGGTGCAGAATTTTCCGATGAGCCGTAGATCTTCTTCCGAATCGTTGACAGCGGGGATGATAGGGGTCCGTACCACCAAACGAAAGTTCCCCTGGCAATCACTGGTATTCAATAGGTTCTCCAAAATCAGACTATTGCCCGCACCGCAGTATTTCCGGTGCCTATCAACGCTGAACAACTTCAAATCCACATAGGCGGTGTTTACATATTGTAATATGGACTCCACCGTATTCCACGGGGAAAAGAAAGAGGTTTCAATAGCAGTGTTAATGCCCTCTCGGCAGCAGTTTTTCAGAAGAGCCGCAGAGAACTCCGGCTGGGCCAGCATCTCGCCGCCGGAGAGGGTCACACCACCGCCGGAGATGAAGAAGAACAGCGAGTCCTTTCGCAGTTCCCTCATGACTTCATCCACCGTCATCAGTGTTCCGTAGCTCCCGCTCTCGGTATTCTCTACCTCGAAGGATTGACTTTCCGGTGTGGAGCACCACTGGCAGCGCAGCGGACAGCCCTTCAAAAATACCACCGTGCGGAAACCATCTCCGTCGTGGATGGAGGACCGTTCGATCCGCAGTACCATGCCCTGGCGGTCTTTGTCAATGAGCTCCATGCTCTTTCCCTCCCTGAACATACATTGCCTTTTTTTCGATTCTCGCATTCCGGCGGTAGCGGTAAATCCCTGCGGCGGCGGAGGCCATGCCGATGACCTCACAGAGCAGATTGGAAATGGACCCCGCCGCTATGGTATAGACCACCCACAGTGGGCCCGCGAGAAAGAGCTTGTTGACTCGCATAACCTGCGCGTTATCGCTCCAGGCAGTCAGGCTTACTGACAGCATGGAAACCATTGCAAACACGTTGGAGATGCGAAAACTGCCCCGCCAAACCAGCAGGCACGTGGCTACCATCAGCCCGGAAAACAGCCAGCGCCAGCCCTTCCAGTCCGCCCACTTTTGACGGCCCCGGAAGCTGTAGACGATCTGATTTACCGCGCTGACCCCCAGGGTCACGCAGCCGCTGTAGCTGCCCAGAAGCAGGTAATGGACCACGTACAGCAGGTCTCCAGCTGTTTTGCAGAGGATCAGTCCCCTGCCGCTTTTGACCTGATAACTGCCGATGCAAAAGGCCATGGCCACAAAGCCGATGATTTGAATCCAGATTGCGTCCATTGCCTGTCCCTTCCGTTCCGGCCCCTAAGCGGGGCCGGAACAAGTTCTATTTAGCCGCAGCAGCCGCAGTCGGCCCAGCTGCTGATTTCCGTCCGGCCGATGATCTCGTCCTGGGTCTCTTTCCCCAGCTCCACGAAAAAGGCCGTGTAGCCCGCGACCCGGATAAGCAGGTCCCGGTGCTGGTCAGGATGCGCTTGGGCGTTCAGCAGGGTCTGCCGGTCCACGCAGTTGATCTGTGCGTGGTAGACATCCAACATGCACATGGTCTTCAGCATATTCATGCCGTGGGCAATGCCGATTTTGCCCTGGAGCATCTCCGGCTCAAACTTCATGTTCAGCTGGGTGCCCTGGGTAAAGCGGGCGTGGGGGATGCGGCTGACGGACTTCAGCAGGGCCGTGGGGCCGTTCACGTCCGTGCCGTCGGTGGCTCCGATGCCGTCGGTCAGCGGAGTCTTGGCGTTCCGGCCGGAGGGCAGAGCGCCCACCCACTGGCCAATGGGGGTGTTGCCGGAAACCGGCAGCATTCCGCAGGTCATCTTCCCGAACTTGGTGTCGTATTTCTCGAACTGGTCCACCACATGGGTGAAGATCTCGCCCACGCAGAAGTCCGCCCGCTCGTCGTCGTTGCCGTACTTGGGAGCCGTCAGGCACATGGCCTGCACGTCCTCATAGCCCACGAAGTCCGCGTCCAGAGCCTTCACCAGCTGGTCCATGGTCAGCTTCTTCTCGTCGAACACCAGGTACTTCACTGCTGCCACAGAGTTCACGATATCCGCCTGGCCCACGGTGATCACGCCGCCGCCCACGCTGTACTTGGCCGCGCCGGGCTGGCTGTAGTCCATTCCCACCTCCATGCAGTGAGGGAAGCCCAGAGACAGGGCCGGGACGGGACGGTAGTTCATGCTCAGATAATCCAGGAGCTGGTTACCGGAGGTGATGGCGTCCACGGCGAAGTCGATGTGCTTTTTCACGGCTGCGAAGAAGTCCTCGAAGGTCTTGAAGTCCCGAGGATCGCCGGTGTGGACGGAGACCTGTTCGCCGGTGATGCGGCTCTTTCCGTCGTTCAGCGCAAACTCCACCATGGCTCCCATATTGATATCCGCAATATCGGTGTACTCTTTCAGCTTGCCGGAGAGGTTCGTTTCCACGCAGCCGCAGGGATTCCAGTCCCAAGCCTCGCTCAGGGGCACGCCCTTATTCAGCATCATCCGCACGCCCACGTCGTTGGAGTACACGGCGGGCATGGTCAGGCCCATGCCAATGCATTCCACGGCCTTGTTCAGCAGGGAGTCCGGGTTCTTGGAGATGCTGTAGGTCACAGACAGGTTGGGTTCCTTGAATTTCACGTCCTCTGTGGCCTGGATCATCATGTAGGAGAGCTCATTGGTGGCGTCGTTTCCGTATTCGTCGATACCTCCGCAGCTGGTTTGCACCGTGATGCAATAGCCTGCGGCGTACTGGGCGGTGACCTCATCCTGGAACAGGCTCATTTCCGCGATCTTGATCCACAGGCAGTCCAGCAGCTCCTGGGCACCGTCGACTGTCAGGATACCGGCCTCTTTGTCGGCCTTGAAGAAGGGATAGAGGTACTGGTCCAGGCGGCCCAGGTTATAGCTGGAGGCGTTCTGCTCCATGTAGCAGGCGTATTCATAAAAGAGGATGGACTGGCAGGCTTCATAGAAGTTCCGGGCGGGATGCTCCGGCACCCAGCGGCAGACCTCGGCGATTTTCAGCAGCTCCGCCTTCCGGACCTCGTCCGCGCACTCGGCGGCCATCTTCTCCGCCAGGTCCGCGTGACGGTGAGACAGATGGATAATGGCATCGGCCACCATGATTTCGGATTTATAGAAGAAGGACTTCTCCAGATCGCCGGGTACGGCGTCATCCAGCTTCGCCAGAGCCTCCTCAGCCTCTTTCTTCAGGGCCCCGATGCCCTTGTTCACGATCATGCGCCAGTCTACGGTGGTTTCGCCGTAGCCGCAGACGGCCTTGCGGTCGATAAAGATGGCCCCGTTGGCCCGGAGTCGCTTCACGTCCTCGGGGAGCATCAGGTTCCAGCGGTCCAGGACGCATTTGTTCTTCCAGTAGTCCTTCACGTCGTTCAGGTAGACCTGCTTGCCTTCGTCGCTGAGGAAAAAGGGGTCAAAGGGCCGATTGGAGATGGTATCCACTTCCCTCTCAATGACGCCGGAGGCGCTGTCGGGATTCAGGATACCGCAGCGGGGTTTGAATCCCACGCCGCCCACTAACAGCTCGTGGTCCTGGATGTAGATCTGCTTGCGCTCGCACTCATACTTGTAGCCCGTGGCCTTCTGGATGATCCAGGGCTGGCCCTCGGTGTCCTTGAAGCCCTCGGTGACGTATTTGGCGTTGTAGACATCCATGTCCACTCGGGTAGCCAGATACTGCTGACGCAGGGCCTCGATCCGCTCCATGTACTTTTTTGTCATATGATTGCCTCCTTGATTTAAAATCACTTTCCCCACTCAAAAACATTAAAATTGCTATCGGCAATAATTTGAAGCAAAAAATGTGCCAATAGGAGAAAGCCCGCAGAGTCGCATAAGCATTTAAGAGCTGCACTTGTGCAGTTTGACCATATCCACTTTTAGAAAAGGCAACTATTCAGACGCTTCAACCTCACATAAACTCTATTTTGCACAAATCATATTTCTCATTATATCAGCTTCATATATGTACTTTTTCAATCAGTTTGATGCAAAATTTTTTGCTCTTTTTGCAGGGCGCAAAATTTTTTGCAGGCGTTTTCAATGTATTCGTGAAATTGCACAATGCTATCATTCAAAACAAATAACGGCGCATGGAGGGAGAAGCTCCATGCGCCGTTATTTGTGTGAGTGCAATGTCGGTAAATATGTCCTTGGCAGGATGCCGATTTTCCCAGGTTTAACAGGAGGAACTTACTTCGCGGCGAACACGCCCTCGCGGAGGTACTTCTGGAGCTGCTCGTGGTTCATGTGGCCGATGTCCAGATAGTCCAGAGTGTACTTGCTGCCAGAGGTCAGGTCCCGCTTCAGCATGGTGCTGGCCAGGAGGATCATGGCATCGATGACGGGGGTCTCCACGCCGTACTTCTTGCCCAGCTGGCTCATGAGGTAGCAGCCCACGGGCACGTCCTCGGTGATGTAACGGTTCTCCAGGTCGAAGGGACCGTCGCCGTAGAAGTTCTCATACCGCTCGGTGAAGGGCACGGCGAAGTCGGGGCCCATGTACTCCTTGCCGTACATGGTGGTGCGGGAGAAGAAGTCCTCGTAGTTCACGGTGCACAGGCCGACCTCCATGGCTTTGGCCAGGGCCTTCTCTTCCTCCCAGAACCGGGCCTGGACCTCGGCGATGGCCGGGCACAGGGCGAAGCCGTACAGGGAGTAGTTCTTCTTCTCCTGGCCCAGGACGGTATCGAAGTTCTGCATGACAGCCGCGCCCAGGACAGCGCCGGGAACATGGATGACGGGGTTCACGTTGGAGAGGTTGATGTCCAAGACGGTGTTGCCCCGGACGAAGCCGTGGTGGAACTCCTCGCCCGTCTTGGAAACCGTGACCTCTCCCTCCGCGTCGATGATGGCGCCGAAGGCGGGGATGTAGTAGGCGGAGGCCATGAAGGCGTCGGTGTCGCTCTCAGGCAGGGCGCAGCCGCGGATGGTAGTGATGCGGTCTTCCACCTTGCACTCGTTGGTCACCACGCCGCCCCGGCGGACGATGCGGATGCCGTAGGGAGCGGTGTACCAGGCACCCACGATGACCTTCTTGGTGCAGTTCATTTCCCGCATGAGCTTGCGGAAGATGAAGGTGCCGCAGTTGTCGGGCAGGATGTGGATGACCTGGCCGTCCTCCAGCAGGGGAATCAGCTCGCGGAAAATGTCCTCATGGGCGATAGCCACAGCGGCCACGATGATGATGCCCGCTCCCTTGACGGCTTTCGCCATGTCGTCGGTGGCCAGGGCGATTTTCACGGTGCCCTTGCGCTGATAGCCGAAAAAGCTGAACTGGGCGCCGCTCAGGGTGATGCCGGTCTTTTCAATGTTGGTGAAGTTCACCTTAGCGAAACGGGGCTGATCCCAGAGGCGGACCTCCTTGCCCTCCAGTGCGCAGTCGGCGGCCATGGTCTTGCCCACGGCGCCAGCGCCCAAGATGGCAATCGGCATGTCCTTCAGATAACTCATGTCCATTGTGATTTCCTCCTTATAATATTTGGTAGTGATGGTCTTCCGTCCGTCAGTCCTTTGACCTACCGTCTGAGGCTATTGTAACCGCCGCCTATGGCCTTAGCTTTGCGGAATCTTTCTTGTTTTTTGCAGTCTTTCGGATAGTGGGAAGTTTTATCATTCGATTATTTTTCCTCCGTCACTTATTTATAAGGTATACCCTCCAGAATTTATAAAGGGTCCTTCTTCATGAAGTAAAACAGCGCAGAAACTGCAAAAAACACACGAAGGGAAGCAAATCCCCCAGGAGGGCGGTCCATTACAATAAACGTGAAAGCAAACCCTCCCAGTATCCAAACAACCTTACTATTCTACAAGGGGGAATTTCAAAATGGCAAAGAAAATCGAGATCATGGACGGCAACCAGGCGGCGGCGTATGTCTCCTACGCCTTCACCGAGGTGGCGGGTATCTTCCCTATCACCCCGTCCTCACCCATGGCGGAGCACGTGGACGAGTGGGCCGCCAACGGGAAGAAAAACCTCTTCGGCCAGCCCGTCGAAGTCGTGGAGATGCAGTCCGAGGGCGGCGCAGCCGGCACGGTCCACGGCTCCCTCCAGTCCGGGGCCCTGACCACCACCTACACCGCCTCCCAGGGCCTGCTCCTGATGATTCCCAATATGTACAAGATCGCGGGCGAGATGCTCCCCGGCGTGTTCCACGTCTCCGCCCGGACCCTCTCCGCCCACGCCCTGTCCATCTTCGGCGACCACTCCGACGTCATGGGCGTGCGGTCCACCGACTTCTCTCTGCTGGCGTCCTCCTCTCCCCAGGAGGTCATGGACCTAGGCGCGGTAGCCCACTTGGCCGCCATCCACTGCCGGATGCCCTTCCTCCACTTCTTCGACGGCTTCCGCACTTCCCACGAGATCCAGAAGATCGAGGCCCTGGACTACGAGGACCTGCGGCCGCTGGTGGACATGGAGGCCCTGAAAGCCTTCCGGCAGAACTCCCTGAACCCCGAGCACCCCGCCACCCGGGGCACCACCGTCAATCCGGATATCTTCTTCCAGTGCCGGGAGGCGTGCAATCAAAAGATTGCCTCCATCCCCGAAGCCGTGGAGCAGTACATGCAGGAGATCAACAAGCTGACGGGTCGGAACTACCACCTCTTTGACTACTACGGCGCCCCCGACGCGGAGCGGGTCATCATCCTCATGGGCTCCGCCGCCGAAACCGCCAAGGAAACCGTGGACTACCTCACCGCCAAGGGCGAGAAGGTGGGCTTGGTGAATGTCCACCTCTACCGCCCCTTTTCCGCGGAGCACTTCCTGGCAGCGGTCCCCAGCACCTGCAAGCGCATCGCCGTGCTGGACCGCACCAAGGAACCCGGCTCCATGGGAGAGCCCTTGTATCAGGATGTCTGCACCATCTACAAGCAGCGGGGTATCCCCATGGAGATCGTCGGTGGGCGCTACGGCCTCAGCTCCAAGGACACCACGCCCGGCCAGATCCTGGCGGTCTATGAAAGCCTCAAGGCCGAAAGCCCCAAGAACGATTTCACCATCGGCATCGTGGACGACGTGACCTTCACTTCCCTGCCTGTCACCCAGGAGATACAGACCACCCCCGCCGGACAGACCGACGTGGAAATCTGGGGCATGGGTTCCGACGGCACCGTGGGAGCGAACAAAAACTCCATCAAAATCATTGGCCACGCCACGGATCTGTATTGCCAGGCGTACTTTGTCTACGACTCCAAAAAGTCCGGTGGCCTGACGCAGAGCCATCTGCGCTTCGGGAAAACGCCCATCCGTTCCCCCTATCTGGTTTCCTCCGCCGATTTCGTGGCCTGCCACACCCCCTCCTATGTTCATAAGTATGACATGGCGAAGAATCTGAAAGAGGGCGGCACCTTCCTGCTGAACTGCGGCTGGGATATGGACGGGCTGGAGAAAAACCTCCCCGCCTCCATGAAGCGGACTCTGGCGCAGAAGAAGGCGAAGTTCTACACCATCGACGCCATTTCCATCGCCCGGAAGCTGGGTCTGGGCTCCCGTACCAACGCGATCCTCCAGGCCGCCTTCTTCACCCTCACCGGGGTCATCCCCATCGACCAGGCGGTGACGGAAATGAAGGACGCCATCTACAAAACCTACTACAAAAAGAAGGGCCAAGAGGTCGTAGATATGAACAACGCCTCCATCGACCATGGCATCAATGAGCTGGTGGAGGTCCAGGTTCCCGATTCCTGGCTGACCGCCCAGGACGCCCCGGCGGAAAATCACAATCCCGCTTTCGTGCAGGATGTTGTGGAGGTCATAAACCGCCAGGAGGGCGATATTCTGCCTGTGTCCACCATGATCAAGTACGGCCTGGAGGACGGCACCTGGCCCGCCGGGACCACCAAGTACGAAAAGCGCGGCGCGGCGGTGGAGGTCCCGGTTTGGGACGCCACGAAGTGCATCCAGTGCAACCAGTGCTCCCTGGTCTGTCCCCACGCCGCCATCCGTCCCATTCTGCTGGACGAGAGCGAGGAGGCGAAAAAGCCCTCCGGTTTCGAGACGGTTCCCGCCAAGGGCTTGAAAGCCTACACCTACCGGATGCAGGTCTCTCCCTACGACTGCACCGGCTGCGGAAGCTGCGTCAACGTGTGCCTCGCCAAGGACTGTGCCCTGGAGATGAAGCCCCTGGAGAGCCAGCTGAAGGAGGCACCCAACTGGACCTTCGCCGTGGAGGACGTAGAAATCAAAAAGGACGCGGTCAGTGCCAAGAACGTGAAAGCCTCCCAGTTCGCCAAGCCCTACTTCGAGTTCTCCGGCGCCTGCTCGGGCTGCGGCGAGACCCCCTACATCAAGCTGGTGACCCAGCTCTTTGGCGACCGCATGTACATCACCAACGCCTCCGGCTGCTCCTCCGCTTACGGCGGCTCCACCCCCTCCTCCCCCTACTGCACGGACAAAAAGGGCTTTGGTCCCGCCTGGGCCATGAGCCTTTTTGAGGACAACGCCGAGTACGCCTATGGCTACCTGCTGGGCCAGGACGCTATCAAGCGCCAGCTGGTGGACCATGTTCAGGCCCTGGCCGAGAGCGGCGTGGCGGTGGACGAGTGCAACGCTTACCTGGAAAAGGGTAACGACCCCGCCTTCTCCCGGGAGGTCAGCGACGCCCTGCTGGCCGCCATTGAGGGCGAGAACAGCGCCGCCGCCGTGTTCATCCGGCAGAATAAAGAGTTCCTGACCAAGAAATCTGTCTGGGCTTTCGGCGGCGACGGCTGGGCTTACGACATCGGCTACGGCGGACTGGACCATGTGCTGGCCTCCGGCAAGGATATCAACATCCTGGTCCTGGACACCGAGGTCTATTCCAACACCGGCGGGCAGTCCTCCAAGTCCACGGCAGCGGCGGCCATCGCCAAGTTCGCGGCGGGCGGTAAGGAAACCAAGAAGAAGGACTTAGGGCTCATGGCTATGAGCTACGGTTATGTGTACGTGGCCCAGGTGGCCATGGGCGCGGACCCCGCCCAGACCCTCAAGGCCATCCGGGAGGCCGAGGCGTATCCCGGTCCCTCCCTGGTGATCTGCTACAGCCCCTGCATCGAGCACGGCATGAAGTGCGGCATGGGCCTGAGCCAGGCGGAGGAAAAGAAAGCCGTGGAGTGCGGCTACTGGCATCTGTACCGCTACAATCCCGCTCTGAAGGCCGAGGGCAAGAATCCCTTCACCCTGGATTCCAAGGAGCCCACCGGCGATTTCCAGAAGTTCCTGATGGGCCAGAACCGCTACGCTTCCCTGAAGCTCAGCTTCCCCGGCAAGGCCGACGAACTCTACGCCAAGGCCGCCTCCGACGCCAAGGAGCGGCTGGAGAGCTATAAGAACCTGGCAAAATAAGATTCTGCATCCATCAATACATCGGCCCGGCGGGTGGTCTTCCATCCGCCGGGCGCAGTTAAAAATCAGGAGGAAATAAGGTTGAAACATTGTAATTTAAGCACCATCCCGAAGAAAGGTACACAAAACCAAGCCCCCCCTGAAAGCGGGCTAAAAAGAAGTTATGCTCAAAGTCTAAGGTGTTGACGGCACAGTCACCAAATATCCTTGTCGTTGGATGATGTAGATGGCTTTCTCAAGAGAAACCTCACGATGTACAGGAGGACGGTCTGCTTTGCGGTAGAGTTCAGGATCGTAAAGCTCATTTTTCTTGAGCATATTGTAAACGGCGGCCAGGAGCATCCTGGCAATGGCGATGATCGCTTTCTTGTGGCCCCGCCGCTTTTTCAATGCGAGGTAACGGCGGCGGACTTCAGGAAATTGCTTGGCCCGAATGGCGCACAAAGCACACTGAACAAGCAGGGGCTTGATATAGGCCCCGGCGCGGCTGATTCTGGTAGTCTTTTTCTTCCCGGCGCTCTCATTGTTCTGCGGCGTAAGCCCAGCCCAGGAGCAAAGATGCTTTGAGGTAGGGAACACGGACATATCCACGCCAATTTCAGAGATAACGCCTATGGCGGAAAAGGCTTGGATACCCGGAGCCGTTGCAACGATGTTGATTTGAGGAAGATACTTTTCAGCGGTAGTCAGGATCAGCGATTGCAGGTTCAGCTTGCACAATTCCAAGGCATCCATGTGGGAACGGATGATGCGGAGCTTTTCAGCCTGTTCAGCACACATCTCTCCGTCCACAGCGGCCTGGATCTTCTCAACAGGAGCCTTGATATTTTTTGTGAGATAAGGGGTCACGTCAAAGGGTTCACTGCTTTCCAGCATGCGGGTCGTGATAGCGGAGGCTGCCTTGCCAAAGACATCGGAAAACACATCGTCCAGCTTGATGTTGGAAACGGTCAGGCAGTTTTGGGCACGGTTCTTTTCCCCGGTGGTGAAATTGGTCAGCTTCCAATGGTAGCGCATCAGATCCCGAAGTTGGCGGATATCTGCTGGTGGGATAAAACTGCCGGATACCAAGCCGTGCTTGAAGATGGCGGCAATCCATTTGGCGTCCTTTTTATCTGTTTTCTTTCCCCGGATCGCCTTAACGTATTTTGGGTGAGCCAGGACGATTGTGCAAGCGCCCTCCAGAATGTTGTAAACGGGTATCCAATATTTCCCGGTGGATTCCATACACACATCCTTGCAACGGTTTTCGGCCAGCCAAGCAGCGCATCGCCGCAGTTCATTGGTAAATGTGGAAAAGCGCTTGCTCTTGTAGGTTGTAACGCCATGATCGTTGGTTGTTGCAATACACGCCACAATAAAGCCCTTGTGAACATCGATCCCACAGCAGATGGGGTAAACGATTTTGAGCATAACACATCCCCTCGAAACAGTATTTGAGGGAAGCAAGCAGGGACTGGACGCCCACTGAAAGATTGAAGTAGTCCGTCTCTCCAAAGATAAGGTTACAGGGTTCAACACCCTACTTATTGGTGCTTGAAAGAGCGTCCGGCACACATAAAAATTCAGTCCAGCTCACCGCTGGGCCTACTCACCTCCACGTGCTCTGTAGTGTGCCTGTTTCCTCAAGCATATTCTAACAAATTTTGACTTGCTACGTTTGAGGCACCTGCGTTTCATTCCCTTTGGTGCCTTGGAGCGCAGCGGAAAGGAATGGTCATAAAAATGGAAAACAACATGAATATGTATCAACTGGAAATCAGTAGAAGCGGCATCCCTTGTTTATGGGAGAGTGGCGGCGGCTACACCAACACGGGCGAGGCGCAGATCATCACGGACAAACAGGGTTATCCCAAGCGTGCCCTACACGTTCGTACATATGGGGACTTAGCGTGCAAAGAGCACGCGCTGATCCCGATTGAGGTTGGGGACCATGTGGTGACGGTGGACCGTCACCGTGATAAAATCGCCGTCCAGGTGGAGCGCATTGTCTCTATCGAGGGGGAAACGGCAACGGTTGTTCCTGAAACGGCCCCAATTTGTGACGGGGCAATTTGGGCGGCAGCAGAGAAGTCGGAGGACTATCACTGCCGGACCGCCTATTACATCCAGGCGGTCCCCAGGGGAGCGGAAGAATAAAAATCGCCGCGCAGCGGCCACCGCTAACCCCTACACAATAAGCGCCGCAGCGCCACCTTTGAAAAAGAGGAAAAAAGCCCTCCAACCGGGGGGCTTTTCTCATACGAAAGGGGGTGAACATATGGAATCACTGAACGCAGAACCCGCAGATCATAGCGGTCTTTCCTGGGACCAGCCGCCAGAGCCGCACAGATACGCGAACGTTGTAGTAGTCGGAAAATCGGTCGTTCTGGTCCGTCATTCTTTCGCAGATACGGGAGACGTTGAAAAAATCTACAACGAATTTATCGACGAAAAAGTTGCGGAGAACGGTAGTAAATAGAGCAAAACGCTTGCAAATCAAGTCTTTTTCTGGTATAATAAAAGCATCTCAAAAAGTGCTGTGATTCTGCAAGGAAGACGAAAGGAGCGAAAAAAGATGTTGCAGAATCACACCACCGCCAAAGCCGCTATATATGCCCGGAGAAGTCCCGAGGACCGGGCCAACCGTCAAAACCAATTCCGTGGGGATGGCGTTTCCGACAGTATCGAAAGTCAAGAGAGCATTTGTCAAGGGTAATTTCTCCCTAGAGAAATTACCCTTGATTGT
>CAOKLO010000047.1 GCA_948469375.1 uncultured bacterium
ACGTCCGTTGTATCGCTATTTGGGCTGCTATTCGTGCTTAACTCGTATAGACACTATCTGGAAGCCATTGGAAAAACTTATCAAAAACTGATAAACCTTTTGCCGAAAGAATTGCAACGTTTCTCTCTTTTGGACCCTGAAATCAAGTATGGAAAATATTTTCATACGCGCATGGGCGCTAAACTTTGCTGCTTAATGTTTGGAGTTCTCATTGTGCTCTCTATAGTAATGATTTTCTATTACGCTGTAAGATGATGCTGTTTTTCCCTATAGCCCCAGCATCTCCTTCACCACCCTGTCGGCGCCTTTCACCAGCCCGGTCAAGATAAGCATATTGGGGAAGCTGGATCATGCCGTCCTTATCGGTAAAATACAGGCCGTTGGAGCTGATGTGGCCGCGTCCCACGGCCCGATGGCCACGGGGAGAGAAGCTAAAAACTCACCCAGCGACTCCGGCATCTCCGTTATTTTCTCAAAGTTGGTCATACTCCGTCCGCTCCCTTCTGCTCAATGACCCTCTTCAGGCGGCGTCCACGGTTCCGCAAGTTCCTCTCATACACAGTCTGCCCCCGTTTGGGTAAAAAACAATGCAGAAAAGGTTGAAAAACCTTTTCTGCATTTAACTTACTACATCAGCCGGAGGTGGTCAAATCGTAGTTTTGATTGACCGGGTCGACAGGGTCCAGCGTGGCCGTAATTGTTGACCCCACGCTTGGACGAGGACACGTTCAGTTGCCTCATCACCGATAGAGCCGATGCAGATGGTTTTGCTTTCGGCTCTTCACCCGCAGGATGTTTTTCCACTCAAACTTCCGCTACATAGGAGCGTTCCGTTGCGTTATGAACACTTGACATGCATCTCACTTGAACAGGGCGCCCTCCAGTTCCAACGGCTGGCCGCAGCGGTTGTCGATGTCCCGGCCGTTTCCCTCAAACCGGCTGCCGGGGAATTTCAGCGATACCTGATTGGGAACCTGCTCCAGCAGCACAGCGGCAGTGTTATCACGGAATATATTGTCCTGGAACTGGGTGTCGGAAGGGCTGCCGGTTTCAGCATTGAAGTGGAAGCCCACCGTGTTGTCCTCAATGATGCTGTTGTCTATGTTGACCCAGGCGTTGGTGTGGGCCAGCACCCCGGTATCCCATCCGGCGACCCGGCAGTCCGTCAGGTGTACCCGGGCCGAGGCGGACAGACCTGTGCCGCTCCCGGGGCCTGTGAAGGAGATGTTGTCAAAGAAGAAAAGCCATCCGCTCTGGTTCGTCACCCGGACAGGGGCGGCAAAGGTGGTGCGGTGTCCCGTCCCATCGGAACTGCCGATGAAGCTGACCGGCCGCCCTTCCCATACAAATTCCTCTGTATAGGTCACAGGAGGGAGATGGATATTGATTTCATCGTCCACCCTTGTCGTGGCCTCAATCTGTTTCAGCAAGGCCTGGAGGTCTTGGACAGTGTCCATGGGCGCGTCGTCAACCGTATAGTCGTAGGTCATGTAGACGTCAATGATCTGCGTCTGGTGGAGCCGGAGGACGTCCCCGTTTTTCATCTGGACGGAAATGGTCAATTCCGCGAAATGGCGGTCAGCGGTGGTGGCGATGTAGTCCATATAGACGATGGCGGCGCTGTCGGGAACATAGTCCGTGTTACGCACCGGCTGGGTGCAGGATATGTCCAGTCCCTCGTCCGCCCCGGAAACCTCGGCAGTGATACGGTCCACCTGCTCCAGAAAGGCGTCTGCGGCGAACGTTTCACGATCCGCAAGACTGATATAGAGCAGGACAGGGTAACGGTATGACTCATTCATCACGCCGCCGGTGGAACGCTGGCGGACGTGGGTGAACGGAGTGTCGGCCCAGGCAATACAGAGCTGGTAATCCACTCCCTGGCTGCTGTAGATGATATCGGCGCTGTCATTGTCGTAGACCCTGGGGCGGCTGCGGAAAAGGAAGCTCAGGAGCAGAAATACTGCCGCTGCACTAAAGACAAGGAGGGCGCTGTACAGCGCCCTCCGAGGCATATGCCTCGGAGGCGAAACCTCTTTCCGCTCATTAACGGCCTGGGTGCAATAGGGGCAAAAGGACGCCTCCTCATGAAGGGAAGCGCCGCAATGGGGACAGGATTTCATATCAAACGGCCTCCATCAAATGCAGAACATCTTTATAACGCTTCCTGGGATTCACCTGGGTACAGTGCTGCACCACCCGGCCCATATGTCCCTCCGCCAGCCGCTTGGAGGGGTGTTCCCCGGTGAGCATCACGTTGATGAGCACGCCCAGAGAGTAGATGTCCGTGCGCGTGTCGGACTGGGACAGGCCGTACTGCTCCGGCGCGGCAAAGCCGGTGGTGCCCAGCACCTGGGTGTCCGTCTCCGCTCCCGGCTTGTGGAGGCGGGCGGCGTCGAAGTCGATGAGCACCGCGTCCGGGCCGCGCAGGATGACATTTTCCGGTTTGATGTCTCGATGGACGGCGGCCATAGAGTGGAGCACCCACAGCGCCCGGCAAAGCTGCTTTACAATGTCCCGTGTCTCCCTGGGCGTGAGCAGCGCCCCCTCCAGCAAAAAGCCCAGGTTGTCCCCCTCGATGAACTCCTCGATCACCAGGTTTTCCCCATCTTGTTCCGCCGCCTCCATTACCAGGGGCAGGTTTGGGCAGGAGCAGCCCAGCAGTTTTTGGTACACCTCTCCGTTCCCGCTGAACCGGCGGAGGATGAACTGCTTGCCGGAATTCCGGTGCCGGATGAGGCGGACGCTGCCCCGGGGGCTCTCCTTCAGCAGGCGGACCTGCTGATATTCGTTCCTGAGGACGTTCTCCAGCCATGTGTACAACACAACCACCCTCGCATCAAATCAAAAAATTTATAACCCTATGCAGCCGGCATATTGTATGATCCGCAGTGTTTTAGTAAAATAAGTATACACGATTTCACCGGTCATGTAAAGAGGAGGCGCGGATATGGCAGACAAGACCACCGGCGAGCTTCAGCAGGAGCTGATGGAGCAGCCCAACATCAAGGCATATCTCAGCAAAAACCGGTCCTGCTTCATGGAGGAGGGCATTTTAGAGCTTCTGGAGTCCCTGCGTGTGCGCTGCGGGCTGTCCAAGGCGGAGATCGCCCGCAGGTCGGGCATGAGCGAGGTATATCTCCACCAGGTGTTTTCCGGGCGGCGCAGCCCCTCCCGGGACCGTTTGCTGGCCCTGTGCGTGGGGATGGGCGCGTCCCTGGAAGAGGCCAACCAGCTGCTCAAGCAGGTGGCCTACGCCCAGCTGTATCCCCGGCTGCGGAGGGATGCCATCATCAGTCATGGGCTGGCGCACCGCCGCCCGCTCAGGGAGATCAACGAGGTTCTGTTCGCCGAGAATGAAAAGACCCTGTCCTGATCCTTTTGCAAAACGCATTTTTTCTTCCTTTTCCCGCTTGAAAGGCAAAAAAACATCAAAACACTATGCAGCCAGGTAATTGGATTTCCTTCCAAAAGATGCTATGTTGAATACAACGGTGCGCTGGGCCCCGGGCGTGCGGGGCTTGGCGTACCGTCAATCTTATGGAGGAGCTGATCCTGATGAAGTATAGAAAGATTCTGTCCCTGATGCTGGCCGGTGTGCTGGCGCTGTCCCTGACGGCCTGCGGTGCGGGCAAGCCCAAGGTGGACTATGACACGGAGTTCGACGCGCTGATGGAGCGCGTGGAGGACCTGGGCGAGAAGGCGGATTTCGTATCCACCGTGAACATTGTGATTTGGCAGGAGACCGGGCCTGAGGATGTGGCGACAGTGCTGGCAAGTATGTTGACTGCGAAGGAGTTCGATGATCTGCGCAGTCAAGGAGATATCCGGGTGGCATTCGATACGAGCCGGGACTCCGAGGCGTGGACTTATGTGGAGAAATATCAGGAAGAGTACACCGCCATCTCCACCGGGATGGAAACCTTGAAAACCGACATCAAGGCCCTGAAAGATGCTTGCGGAGACGACCATGACGACGGCATTGACGCCCTCCAGAAGTATTTCAGCAAGCTCCAGGCTTATGTGGAGTTCGCTACCAATCCCAGCGGCAATTTAATGAACTACCGTTCCAACCACGAGAGCTTTGAGAACGATATGTCGGAGCTGAAATCCGCCGCTGAGTTCGACAAGTGATGATTTAGGAAGGGAAAGGTGAACAAAATGAACGGATTTGTTAACGCACTGTTTGGTAACGTGGGCCACCGCCTGAAGGTCATGGCTGTGGTGTTCTTTGTGCTGGAGATCCTGGGCGGCTTGATCATCGGCTTTGCCATGATCGACAACGACGCCCTGTATTTTCTGGTAGCCGTGCTGTCGGGCATTGCCGTGGCGGCCTTTACCTCCTATCCCCTATACGCCTTCGGCCAGCTGGTGGAGGATGTCCACGCCATCCGCACCGGCGGCGCGGAGGAGGTCCCCGTCAGCGACGACCTTCCCGACCTGTAAGGAGCGCCGGCCATGAGCGAGAGATTTTCCAAGCTGTTCACCCTGCCGGAAAACCTGTACTGCCCCGGCGCTCCGGTGATGATCGCCGCCGGAGCCATCCAGAAGGACAACGAGACGGGCCGGGTACTGGGACAGCTCAAGCTGAAAAACATCCAGGACAGGAGCATCAAGGCGGTGAAGGTGGCCGTCTCCCCCTTTGACACGGCGGGCAAGCCCCTGGGCGGGCCCATCGAGCACCAGTACTTAGACCTGTCCGCCCCACGGGACGGGGAATTCGGGCAAAAATCCCCCATCAAGCTGGCGGACGCCAGCACCCGCTCGTTCACCGTGTCGGTGACGGAGGCGGTGTTCACCGACGGCTCAGTCTGGGCCGGGACCGAAGGGGCGTGGGAGCCGCTGGCCCCGCCCGCGCCGCTGGAGGAGGTCCTGGAAAATGCGGAGCTGGTCAAGCAGTATCAGCTGAAATACGGCCGGGACTGCAGATATCAAACCAGGCGTGAACGGGACCTGTGGTTATGTGCCTGCGGCGCGGTGAACCGGGAGGGCGAGCGGCTGTGCCACCACTGCGGCAAGGACCCGGCCATCCTGAGCGGCGCGGACCTGTCGGAGCTGAGGGAGGAGCGGGACCAGCGGCTGGCAGAGGAGGCCAGACGGGTCGCCGAGGCCAAAGCCGCGGCGGAGGTCCAGGCGAAGAAGATGAAAAAGATCGCCCTCATCGCCGCCCCCATCCTTCTGGTGGTCATCATCGCCGGAGCGCTGTTTTCCGACTATACCAAGAAAAGCGACGCCTACAGCGCCGCCGCGGCCCTGCTGGAGGAGCTCGAGTTCGACGACGCCATGGACGCCTTTGCCGAACTGGGGGACTTCAAGGACAGCAAGGAGATGGCCGAACAGGGCGTGGCCTACGAAAAGGCGCTGTACCTCATCCAGTGCGCGGAGCAGGAGGACAAGGCGGGGCTGAGCGTGTCCTCAAAAGTCAAAGGCGAGGTCAAGACGGAGGAGGAGGACGAGGACGGGAACAAGGCCGCCCCCGCCGCTCCTGCCAGTGCAGGCTATGAAGGCTCTAGCGATGACAGCAGGCCCAGCAGCGCCGAGAGCTCCACGGCGGTGAAATGCTACCGCAAGGCGAAGGCCATTTTGGAGAAGCTGAACGGCTACAAGGACAGCGCCCAGAAGATCCAAGAGGTCGACGCCGCCATCGACGCGGCCATCCTGGAGGCGGATTATCAGGATGCCATCGCCCTGCTGGAGGACCAGGAGGACCACCCGGCGGCCCGGGAGGCCTTTGAGGCCCTGGGGGATTACAAGGACTCCAAAACCTATTTTGAGGGCTTCGTGCAACTCAAGGTGGCGGATATCAACGTGTCAAAAAACGAGGTCAGCCAACAGTATTTCTACAACGAAAAGGGGCTGCCGGTTCAAATCAGAACCAGCAAAAATACAATAACCTATGCGTATGACAATGACGGCGATGTGGTCAAAATGGATGACGTCACCTACACTTACAGCGCCGACAAAAAGACGGTTACCACGAAAGGCCTGTTCCCCGATGTGGAAGAAGTATATGACGATAGCGGCCGGCTGATCCGGTCTACGGACCTGTACAGCAGCGGCGGCGGCAATATCAGAACCTATGCCTATGAGCTGAACGCCTCCGGCCAGGTCACGCGGATGACCGTGAGCACCGTCAGCCGAAAAACAGGGGACCCCTACTCCGAGGCGGTGACGCTCTATGAGTATAACGCCAAGGGACAGTGTACCAAGAATAGCCGTACCATGACCTATGAGGAGGACCGGGGAAACGGGCCCTCATCCACGAGTACGACCGTTTACAGCTACGACGCGGACGGACGGGAGACCGGCTATGTGCGGGAAAGCATTCTCTATGTCTACTACCCCAACATCCAAAAAGTGAACGAAAACAAGTCTCATTCCGAATACAGCTATGTGTACAACTGGGTGTACGCGCCCCAGGCGGAACAGTAAAACGAAAGGAAGGACCACAAGATGAAAACATGGAAAAAACGGCTCCCGGCCCTGCTGCTGGCGCTGGTGATGTGCCTGACCCTGCTGCCCGGCGTGGCGCTGGCGGATGGAGTCACCGCTGGCCCGTATGACACCGGCTATGGCTATACCATCAGCGAAACGGAGTTTGTTTTGGAGGGCGTTGAGTATGATGGCACAGAGAAGATTATCAAAAATGCGTTTTCCTATACTGTTTCCAACATCGGAACCCGGTCTATAACTTGGAAAGAAGTTAAGTGCTACCCCAAAAATTTCTCTCAGTCTCCTCGTCCCATTTTAACACGGGGCGAGATTACATTGGAACCCGGCGACTCAACAGAAGTTTTTTATGATTTTAGAGTACCTGCGGGAGTTCGCGCTAACCTGCCTCAAGAGTTCATAATGTGGGATTTATTGTTTGGTACCACTATTTCTGTGCGCGTAGAACTGATAGAGCCTGTAGTAGAGCTGCCGGAGTTTGAAATTGAAAACGGCGTTCTGAAAAAGTACAACGGCCCCGGAGGCAATGTGGTCATCCCCGATGGCGTGACCAGTATTGGACAAAGTGCATTCAGCCCCTGCCGTTCCCTGACCAGTGTGACCATTCCGAACAGCGTGACCTACATCGGCGCATATGCGTTTCACCAATGTGACAGCTTGACCAGCGTAACCATCCCGTCCAGCGTTACCACAATTGACACCGGTGCTTTCTCCATGTGTAAGAATCTAACAAGTGTAACGATCCCTAACAGTGTGACTTCTCTTGGTAGCTCGGTGTTCAGCAGATCAGGACTCACCAGCGTGACTGTCCCCGGCAGTGTTTCCAGTGTGGGCAATAGCCTATTCGATACGTGTAAGAACCTTACCGAGGTCACAATCGAAGAAGGTGTGCCGCACATCTCTCGGTCGATGTTCTACGACTGCTCCAATTTGCGAAGCGTGACCATCCCAGCCAGTGTCTCCATAATACGCACTACGGCCTTTGCCAATTGCCCACAGCCCGATATCTATTATGGCGGTTCGCAGTTACAGTGGAGGACCATGAAAAAAGAACCCAGTTATGCGAGCAACACTCTGCTTACTGTCCATTATGCCGGTGGCGCCGCCGACCCCGGAACCACCAACCCCGGCGCCCAGAGCGGCGCCCTGACCATCCGCCGGGGGCCGGACAGCGACAGCGTGGATCTGAGCGACATGGACTATCCCGCCCGGTTCTACTGCTACCCCACGCTGGTGGTGGACGGTGTGGAGGTCCCGGAGTCCTCCTATCACATCACCTACTCCTGGTCCCTGATCGGGCTGGGCGCGCGGCCCACGAACAACAGCACCAGCGACAAGTATAATTGCTGTACGATCCAGTCGCCCTATTCCACCGTATCCAACCTCCGGCTGACCTGCCACGCCGTAGCGGAGTATAACGGCGCGTCCTATACCGCCGATGTGGCCTGGAACAACATCTACCGCTCTTCCGACTATAAGGGCTCCAGCTCCAACACGAACAACAGACAGGTGGTGGTCACCTTCGACAGCCAGGGCGGCACCCCCGTGGACAGCATCACCGTCACCACCGGGCAGACCTACGGCCCCCTTCCCACCACCACCCGTCCGGGCTATGAGTTCTGGTACTGGGAGACCCGGAGCCACGTGAGCATCTGGCCCAACAGCACTGTTCCGCCAAGCAGCAATGGCAAACAGACCCTGTACGCCCGCTGGAACAAGCTCAAGGAGGACTCTGGGACCACCACGAATCCGGGTACGACTACCCCCACCAACCCGACCGATCCAACCACGCCCACCAATCCCACCACACCCACGAACCCCACCACCCCCAAGCCCCAGGAGACCACAGACAGCCTGGCCCAGGCGGCGGCCAGCGCCTTCAACGACGTGTCCAAGGGCGACTACTTCGACGCCCCCGTGGGCTGGGCGCTGAAGAACCAGATCACCAACGGCACCTCTCCCACCCAGTTCTCTCCCTATGAGAACTGCACCCAGACCCAGATCCTGACCTTCCTGTACCGTGCCGCCCGTGGCGGCGGCGCGGCCGGCGCGGAGGACATGACCCACGCCGTCAACTGGGCCAGGGATAAGGGGATGATCGGCGCTTCCTTTGACGCGAACGCGCCCTGCACCCGCGCCACCGCCGTGACCTACATCTGGAACGTTTTCGGCAATCCCACCGAAAGCGCCGGCAGCTTCGCCGACGTGGACGCCAATTCGGCCTGCGCTGCGGCAGTGTCTTGGGCCGTGAAACAGGGCATCACCAAAGGCACCTCTGATACTACCTTCTCCCCCGACAAGGTATGTAACCGCGGTGAGATCGCTACATTCCTGTACCGGGCTTACAACTGAAATGTCCAAATCAGGGGCTGGCTGTCTGCTGAGACGGCCAGCCCCTGCTATCTGTCCCTGGGACGCAATGTGCAGAAAGCACCGAAAAAGTTTCACTGCAATTTGGTCTGCCCCGCAAAAAGTTCGATTTTGTCCCGCTCTTTTGCGGCCCGTTTCCCTGCTCGAATAATTTCCGATATGCGCTGGGGATCATAATCGGCGTCATAGCTACAGACGGTCCCCGTCTACTCCATCCCCTGGAAGTAGCAGGCTGTGCCGCCCTGGGGCCTGATGTCGGTGAGGTCCCCCCGGTAGTGGCGCAGGCAGACGGGCTGAAAGGGATGGGCGGCGCAGGCGGCTTCGTTCAGCTCCACCCCCAGCCCCGGCGCGTGGGGGATGCGGATGGCCCCGTCGTTGAACTCCACCCTCTCGTCGGTGAGCTCCCGCCGCCAGGCCACGTCGGTGAGCATGATTTCTAAAATGGCGTAGTTGGCGGTGCACCCGGCCAGCTGAAGGCAGGCCGCGTTGGCCACAGGTCCGCTGGGGTTGTGGGGGGCCATGCTGAGGTAGCAGGGCTCCGCCATAGCCGCCATTTTTTTCACCGCCAGGACGCCCCCGCAGTGGCTCACATCGGGCTGGAAGAAGTCGGCGCAGCCCCGGTGCAAAAAGTCGTGGAACTGGCTCAGGGAGTAGATTCGCTCCCCGGCGGCGATGGGCACGGGGGATCGGCGGTGCACCTGAGCCAGGGCGTCTAGGCTGTCCGGCGGGACGGGCTCCTCAAAGAACATGGGCTCGTAGGGAGCCAGTGCGGCGGCTATCCGGACGGCGGTATCCACGTTAAAGCGCCCGTGGCCCTCGATGAGCAGATCCACATCGTTTCCCACCGCCTGGCGGACTGCCGCCACGCAGTCCATGGCCTGGGTAAACTGACGGCGGTCCAACGTGAGGTAGGCGGCGCCAAAGGGGTCCCATTTCAGCGCCCGAACCCCTTTGACCACGGCGGCCCGGGCCTTGGCGGCGAACTCCTCCGGCGTCTGGGCCCCGGCGAACCAGCCGTTGGCATACATCCTGATCTCATCCCGGACCGCACCGCCCAGCAGCGCATGGACCGGCATTTGGCAGGACTTTCCTAGAATATCCCACATAGCCATTTCCACTGCGCTGATGGCGCTCATCAGTACGGGCCCTGTACGCCAGTAGGACTCCCGGTACATCATAAACGTGTGCTTTTCGATGAGGCGGGGGTCCTGGCCGATGAGGTAATCCTTCAAATCCTCCAGGGCCCCGAGCAGGGCGCGCTCCTTGTACTCCAAGGTGCCCTCCCCCACGCCGGACAGCCCGGCGTCGGTTTCCAGCTTGACAAATATGAAATTGGTGCGGTAGACATACACAACAAAGGTTTTAACAGCGGTAATTTTCATGGTGACGTCCTCCTTGTGGAATCATTTGGCCACCCTGGGAGCAGGCGGCGGTCCTTGACGGGGATAGCGTTTGCCGGTATAATGAGAAAGCCCTTCCGTATATCAAAAATAAGCAAATTTGGTGCCAAGCCTACGGTTTGCCGGCTTTATGGAGACAGAAATGAAAAAAATCGCCATTATCAGCAACATTCCCCTCACTGCGGACAACCACAGGGCGGTGCTGGAGAGCATCTTTCCCAATACGTCCATCGAGGTGTTCCCGGTATCCGAGACCCGCAGGGGACGGATTCGCGCTGACGCGGCGCTGGTCACCGCCATGGATATCGTGCCCTATGCCCAGAAGTACCTGACGCCGGGGACGGCCATCGTCCAATGCGGCTATACCCTGCTGAAGGAGCAGTTGGAGGCCATCCGCGGCCTGAGCCGGGGCGGGCCCGTCACCGTGGTCCATGAAAACCGCCGGGCGGCCATGACCCGGCGCAGCCTGCTGCAGCGGCTGGGCCTGGCCCCGGACAGCCTGCGCGTTTGGTATCCCGGCCTGGGAGAGGAGGGGCTGACGGGCCGGGTGGTTCTGTTCAGCGACGTGCCCCTGCCTCAGGGGCGGCAGGCCGACTACCGGGTACGCGGGCGAATGCTCAACGCTTCCTCCATCTTTGAGCTGGCCCTGTGCCTGGGGTGTTACGACGTCGTCTCTCTGCCCGCCTTCGCCTCTTACTGCCAGCGGGTGTGCACCCAGTTCCGACCCTCCATCGACGATCTGTCCGTCAGTGAGTTCGACACCATGGTGGGCAACGAGGCCCCCCAGCGAGGACTGGTAGCTTTCACCCAGGCCCTGACCATCTTCTACTGCGACGCCTACGCGGCCTCTCTGATGGGCAGGCCGAGCCAGGAGCTGATTGGGCGCCAGCTGTTCGACGCCTTTCCTGCCCTGCGCTCCTGCGAGATTCACCGGGGAGACGAGGCCGGGGAGCAGCTGGTGGTCCACGAGGGAAGGACCTACGCCGTCAAGCTCAACCAGGTGGTGCAGACGGGACGGGAGACCGGCTATCTCCAGATCTCCGACTACTGGGCGGAGGAGCAGCGCCAGGGCGACCTGCGCCGCCAGGCGTCCGACCGGCGGTCCAAGGCAAAGTACACCTTCCGGGACATCGTGGGTGCCAGCGCCAAGCTGGGCGAATGCAAGAAAATCGCCCGGCGTATGGCGGCCTCCAACTCCAATGTGCTGATTACCGGGGCTACCGGCGTGGGGAAGGAGCTGTTTGCCCAGTCCATTCACAGCGCCTCGCCCCGGAGCCATCAGCCCTTTGTGGCGGTCAATTGCGGGGCCATTGTGGAGAGCCTTTTGGAGAGCGAGCTCTTCGGCTACGAGAAGGGAGCCTTCACCGGGGCCAGCAAAAACGGAAAGCAGGGCCTGTTTGAGCTGGCCCATAAGGGTACGCTGTTTTTGGACGAGATCGGGGAGATGCCCCTGCACCTCCAGGTGCGGCTGCTTCGGGTCCTCCAGGAGAAGGAGGTGGTCCGGGTGGGCGGGGACACGGTGGTCCCGGTGGACGTGCGGGTCATCGCCGCCACCAACAAGGATATCCCGCAGATGATTCGCCGCAGGGAGTTCCGCAGCGACCTCTTTTACCGCCTGAACGTGCTGCCCTTGTATATCCCGCCTCTGCGGGACCGCCGGGAGGACATCCTGCCTCTGTTCGACCACATCAGGCAGAAGCTGAACGCGTCCTTCACCCTGTCGGAGGAGGCTCAGGCGCACATTCGGGCCTATCTTTTTCCCGGCAACGTCCGGGAGCTGTCCAACTGCGTGGAGTATCTGTCCAACCTGGGTCTGTCGGTGATTGAGGCCGCCGACCTGCCCCCTTATCTGCAGGGCGGAGTGGATGAGCTGGACGGTCTGGAGCCGGACCCAGCCCGTGACCGCTCTGGGTCGGACGTCTCGCCCCAGGGTGTCTCCGTTCTGGAGGCGGTGGCGATAATCAACGCCGCCGGGATTGGGGCCGGAAGGCGGAGCATCCGCTCTTATTTGGCAAGCCGGAATCTACGGTTGTCGGAAGCCCGGGTGCGGAAAATTCTACTGGAGCTGTCTCAAATGGGCCTGGTGTCCATTGAGCGGGGAAGGAGCGGCGTACATTTGACTCAGCAGGGAAATCTTTTTTCCGAAACGCGCTCAGGGTCCTGACGGACTCAAGCTATTGGCGAAATATGCGTCCCATTTATCCCTTTTTGCAGTTTGAATGGGATAAATGGGACGCAGCGCTTTTCGCCCAGTCTTTCCCGCCGCTGTACGTGGGAGGCTTCAGAGAATCAAATCATGGGGGGCCTGCCGGATTTCAAGATAATTTTAAGCATCCCAGATATTTGGCACGGTTTTTGCTAATCTATTATTGACGTGGGAAAGTTACCCCCAGCCCGCCCGGCCCGAGAGGGACGGAGCAAATGAAAAGGAGCGAAAGAACGTGAAAAAGAACTTGCGCAAAACTCTGGCTCTGTTTTTAGTGATGACGATGTCCTTTGCCCTTCTGTCCGCCTGTAGAGGAAATCCTGCGGCGCCCTCCGACGCAGGGAGCAGTCAAGCGCCCGCCGGCAGCTCTCAGGCGCCGGGCAATGGGGCCCGGCAGTCGGCCACGCTGGCCACCAGCGGCGAGCCCACCCGGTTTTTCCCCTGCGGCGCCGAGGGTTCCAACGGCAACGACTACCTGGTGCTGAACAATATCTATGACACCCTGGTTTTCCTGGATGCCGACGGCGCCCTCAAGCCCTGCCTGGCGGAGACTTGGTCCGTCTCGGAGGACGGGCTGTGCTACACCTTTAACCTGCGCGAGGGCGTGAAGTTCCACGACGGCAGCGCCATGACCGCCGAGGACGTGGTGTATACCTTTGACCTGTCCGTGCAGAACTCCACGGGCAAGGCGCTGATTATCAACTACGACCACGCCGAGGCGGTGGACGACGGCACGGTCAATATCTATCTCACCGACCCCTATGCGGCCTTCCTCAACGGCTGCGCCTCCCGGGCCGGCGGTATCATCAGCAAGGCGTACTATGAGCAGGTGGGCGCGGAGGGCTACCAGAAGGCCCCCATCGGCACCGGCCCCTATCAGTTCGTCTCCGCCGTCAGCGGCGATACCATCACCCTCAAGGCCTTCTCCGACTACTGGAACGGCGAGGCGGCCATCAAGGACATCTATATCAAGACCATGACCGACGCCTCCACCCAGATCATTGCCCTGGAGAACGGGGACATCGACGCCATCCGCTCCCCGGCCATCAGTAGCTGCCTCAACCTGAACGAGGCCAGCGGCGCCACCTGGCTCAGCGGCGACTCCGCCGGCCGCGTGACCCTGCACATCAGCTCCAACAAGGGCCAGCCCGGCGAGAACGCCGACTTCCGGAAGGCCGTTCAGTACGCCGTCAACAAGGAGGACGTGATCCTGGGCGCTACCGAGGGCTACGCCACCCGCATCGACATCGACATGTGTCCCTCCTACTCCGGCCACCCCACGGGCTACAAGGTGGTGGAGCAGGACGTGGAGAAGGCCAAGGAGTGCCTGGCCGCCTCCGGCTACCAGAACGAGGAGTTCCAGATCATCGTGGAGGCCGGCACCGTGAGCGACACCGCCGCCCAGATCATTCAGGCGCAGCTGATGGAGATCGGCATCAACTGCAAGGTAAATGCCGTGGACACCCCCACCTTCAACGACATGTGGTACGCCGGCACTTACGGCGGCATGATCCGCAACACCAGCAGCTCCCTGCTGGATGCCGACGGCTTCCTCAACTTCTTCATGGCCACCGAGGCCAACTACGCCCAGACCCTGAACAACCAGCACGCCCGCACCAAGGAGATCTACGACCTGGGCATGGAGGCCCGCAAGGCCCAGGGTGACGCCCGGAAGGACCTCTATCTCCAAATGGTGGACATCTGCACCGACGAGGCCTATGAGGTGCCCCTGTTCGCCAACACCAGCACCATGGCCTACCGCGCCGATCTCCAGGGTGTTAAGATCTATCCCTTGGGCGTGGTGTACTTCTACGACTGGTCCTGACCCAGGGGGTCTTTGAGCATCTGCTTGAAGCATTGACCAATACGGCCGTCCCCGGAGTCGGCGAAGCGATCCGGGGCGGCCCGTTATTCAGGGAGGGAAAAACTTGCAGAAGAACTTGCTGAAGTATATTTTGAAGCGCCTGCTGCTGCTGATCCCGGTGGTGCTGGGCATCACGTTTATCATTTTTATCGTGCTGAATCTGGCCCAGGGCGACCCGGCGGTGATGATTTTGGGGCAGGACGCCACGGAAGAGGCCCTGATCGCCAAGCGGGTCGAACTTGGACTGGACAAGCCGCTGGTGGTTCAATATGTCAACTATATTCTAGGCGTACTGCGCGGGGACTTCGGGACCTCCTGGCTGGGCGGCTATGAGGTTCTCCCGGAATTTCTGCACCGCATTCCCTACACCATCCTGCTGGGCTCCCTATCCATGCTTGTGGCCTGCATCATCGGCATTCCCCTGGGCATTATCGCCGCCATCCGCCAGTATCACTTTGTGGACTACGCGTCCCTGGCCCTGGCGCTGGTGCTGTTCTCTCTTCCGTCCTTCTGGTTTGCCATGATGGGACAGATTCTCTTCTGTCTGGTTTTGAACTGGCTTCCCGCGTCCGGCGTGGGGTCCTTGACCCACTTTGTGCTACCCTCCATCACGCTGGGGGCGAACATTCTGGCTTCCCAGCTGCGTATGACCCGCACCAGTATGCTGGATGTAGTCAAGCAGGACTACATCCGCACCGCCCGGGCCAAGGGGGCGGACGAGCGCAGGGTGGTGTTCCGCCATGTGCTGCGCAACGGAATGCTCCCGGTGGTGACCCAGGTAGGCATCTCCTTCGCCTCCTGCATGGGCGGGTCGGTTATCACGGAGACGGTGTTTTCCATCCCTGGCATCGGTTCGCTGCTCATCAACGCGGTGAAGGGCCGCGACGTACCCGTGGTGATGGGGACGCTGATCTTCATCGCTGTATTCGTGGGCGTCATCAATCTGATTGTGGACATCATCTATGCCCTGATTGACCCCCGGGTCAAGCTGGCGGCCTGAGGGAGAGGTGCCTTATGAGTAAAAAGAAAGAAGCCCCGGCCAAGACGGTGAGCGGGCGCAGCGTGTGGGGCATGGTCTGGTTCCGGTTCCGGAAGAACAAGCTGGCCATGGCGGGGCTGTTCCTGCTGCTGCTCATGATGGCGGCCATTCTTGCCGCGCCCCTTTACGTCCCCTACGACCAAGTGGTCAAGCAGAATATTGTAGAAAAATTCACCGCCCCCTGCGCCGAGCACTGGTTTGGAACCGACCAGTTCGGGCGGGACCTCTTCGCCCGGATCGTGTACGGTGGGCGCATCTCCCTGTTTATGGGGCTGGGAGTGGTGGCCATCTCCTTTGTGGCAGGCTGTGCCCTGGGTGGCGCCGCGGGCTACTTCGGGGGTAAGGTGGACAGCGTCATCATGCGCTTTGTGGATATGTTTATGGCCATTCCAGCCATGCTGCTGTCCATGGCGGTGGTGGCCGCCCTGGGCACCGGTGTGGACAAGCTGCTGGTGGCCCTGTCCGTGTCCCAGATTCCCCGCTTTACCCGGGTTGTGCGCTCCTCCATTATGACCCTGCGGGGCCAGGAGTTTGTGGAAGCGGCCAAATGCTGCGGCACAAGCTCGGCCCGCATCATTATGAAGCATATCCTGCCTAACGGCATGGGGCCGGTCATCGTCTCGGCCACCCTCACCCTGGGGCAGGTCATCCTGAGCATCGCCTCTCTGGGCTTTTTGGGCATCGGCGTCTCCTCACCCACGCCGGAGTGGGGCACCATCCTGTCGGAAAACAAAATCCACATCCGGTATCATCCCTATTTGGGCCTGATTCCCGGCGTGTGCATTGCCTTGGCAGTCATGGCGGTGAACTTCATCGGCGACGGGCTCCGGGATGCCCTGGACCCCAGGACTAAGAATTAAAAGGGGCGTTTGATATGGACAAAGTATTGCAAACGGCCGGCAGCCAGGAGGCGCTGCTGGAAATTCACGACCTCCACGCAGAATACGACACCGACGACGCCGTGGTCCACGCCCTGAACGGCTTTGACCTGACCCTTCGGCGAGGGGAGAAACTGGGTCTGGTGGGGGAGACCGGCGCGGGCAAGACCACCATGGCCCTGTCCGTGCTGCGGCTGCTTCCACCGCGGGTGGGAAAGATCACCCAGGGTTCCATTGTGTACGACGGCCTGGACATTTTAAGCGCCTCCCCCAAGGAACTGCTGGCCCTGCGGGGCGCCCGGATCTCCATGATCTTTCAGGACCCCATGACCAGCCTGAACCCCGTGGTTACGGTGGGCGACCAAGTGCTGGAGGTGCTCAAGCTCCATTTCCCGGAGATGTCCCGGGAGGAGCGGGACGCCAAGGTGGACGAGATTATGAAGCTGGTGGGCATCCCGCCCAGCCGGAAGGGGGAGTATCCCCACCAGTTTTCCGGGGGGATGAAGCAGCGCATCGTCATCGCCATGGCGCTGGTGTCTGAGCCGGAGCTGCTGCTGGCCGACGAGCCCACTACCGCCCTGGACGTGACCATCCAGGCCCAGATTCTGGAGCTGATGAAGCAGCTGAAGGAAAAGCTCAATTCCGCCATGGTGCTCATCACCCACGACCTGGGGGTGGTGGCGGAGTTCTGCGACACTGTGGCCATTGTTTACGCCGGGGAGGTCATCGAGCAGGGCAGCGTGGAGGACATATATGCCCGCACGGACAACCACCCCTACACCTCGGGCCTGTTCAACTGCATTCCCGACCTGTATACCACCACCGACCGCTTGCAGCCCATACCCGGCTTTATGGCCGATCCCACCGACCTGCCCCAGGGGTGCAGCTTTGCTCCCCGCTGCCCCCACTGCACGGAGCGGTGCTTAAAGGAGAGTCCGAAAATGTATCTGCGCGGGAACCACGGCATCAAATGCCACCGGTTTGCCGGCGAGGAGGTGAAGTGAGATGGCGGCGCCTTTGATTGAGACCAAGCATTTGAAGAAATACTTCAAAACCCCTGCGGGCCTGCTCCACGCGGTGGACGACGTCAGCTTTCAGATCCAGCCCGGCGAGACCCTTGGGGTGGTGGGAGAGTCCGGCTGCGGGAAGTCCACCCTGGGGCGGACGGTCCTGCGCCTGCTGGAGGCCACGGAGGGGGAGGTCCTGTACAAGGGAGAGAACATTCTGCAATACTCCAAGCGGGACATGAAAAAGGTCCACCTCAATATGCAGATGATTTTCCAGGACCCCTTCACCTCTCTGAACCCCCGGCTGTCCATCAGCAGCATCATCGCGGAACCCATCAAGGTGTGCAGTACGCTGAAGGATAAAGGGGAAATGCAGCAGAAAGTGCACGAGCTGATGGAGGTGTGCGGCCTGCCGGAGCGCTACGTGAACACCTACCCCCATGAGCTGGACGGCGGGCGCCGCCAGCGGGTGGGTCTGGCCCGTGCGCTGGCGGTGGACCCGGAGTTCATCGTCTGCGACGAGCCCGTGTCTGCCCTGGACGTGTCCGTCCAGGCCCAGATTCTCAACCTGCTGATGGACCTCCAGGACAGCAAGGGCTTGTCCTACCTGTTCATCACCCACGACCTGTGCGTGGTGCGGCACATCAGCACCAACATCATGGTCATGTATATGGGCAAGGTGGTGGAATACGCACCCAAGGACGAACTGTTCCGGCACCAGGCCCATCCCTATACCAAGGCGCTGCTGTCCGCCATCCCCACCACCGACCTGTCGCGCCGGAACCGAGAGCGCCGTACGCTCACCGGCGAGGTGGCCAACCCCATCAACCCCGCCCCGGGCTGCCGGTTCGCGCCCCGGTGCCCTTATGCCGCCGAGCGGTGCAAGAAGCCCCAGGCGCTGAAGGAGGTGGCCCCGGGCCACTACGCCGCCTGTGCGATGTGCCAGGAGTAAGGAGGATACGCAAATGGATATCTATGAGAGAATGAGGGAGCTGGGCGTCGAGCTGCCTGAGGCGCCGCCGCCAGTAGGGCTGTTTCTGCCCGCCCGGCAGGTAGGGAGCCTGCTGTTCGCCTCCGGCCAGGGGAGCTTCTACAGGGACCGCCGGGTTGAGGGCAAGGTGGGTGCCGATGTGACCTTGGAGGAGGCCCAGCTGGGGGCCCGCTACTGCATACTCAACATGCTGGCGGCGTTGGACGCCTATCTGGACGACCTAAACCGCATTCAGCGGGTGGTAAAGCTGCTGGCCTTTGTGTCCAGCGCCCCGGATTTTTACCAGCAGCCCGCCGTGGTCAACGGGGCCTCTCAGCTGCTCATCGACCTTTGGGGTGAGGAGGGCCGCCACGCCCGCTCCGCCATCGCCGCCAATACTCTTCCGTCCAACCTCAGCGTGGAAATCGAAGCGATTTTTGAGCTGAAATAACAAAAAATTCTCACAAACCCTTTGAAAGGGAGAATCAGTATGTCTATGACCGGAAACGCCTTATGCTTCCGCTGCGACTCCTGCGGGGCAGAGGTGGACCTGCGCAGGCAAGTTAACCTCTGCCCCCACTGCGGCGGACTGCTGGAGGTCCAGTATGATTTGGCAGGCCTAAAGCGGTCGGCGGGCCTGTTCCGCAGCTATGCCCGCAGCTCCATCTGGCGCTATCGGGACTTTATGCCCCCGGTGGCGGACCAGAACATCGTCACGCTAGGCGAGGGCGGCACGCCTCTGGTGAAATCCAAGTATCTGGGGCCCTCGCTGGGGGTGGAGAACCTGTATTTTAAAAACGACACCCTGATGCCCACGGGCAGCTTTAAGGACCGGGGCTATTCTCTGGCCATCAGTTACGCCATGGACATCGGGGTGAAGCGGGGGATTACCTACAGCTCCGGCAACGCCGGGGCGTCCTTTGCGGCGTACAGCGCCCGAGCGGGCTTCCCCGGGGTGGTCATGGTGGAGTATCAGGCCAGTCCGATGAAAAAGACCATGATTATGCTCTACGGGGCCAATACCGCGGTGCTGAACTTTGACAATTTCGCGCAGATTGAGGCCATGCTGGACGAGGCCGTCACAAGGCTGGGCTGCTACGCCTTTGTCAACTTCATCAACCCCATCCGCCACGAGGCCATGAAGACCTACGCCTATGAGATTTACGGCGAGTTGGGCCGGGTGCCTGACTACAGCTTCCACCCCATGGGCACGGGCGGGGGCGTGTGGGGAACCTGGAAGGGCTATAATGAGCTGGCCGCCATCGGCGTCACCGACCGAGTGCCCCGGATGGTCCCGGTGCAGCCGGAGGCGGTGTGCTGGCTCAAGCAGGCGGTGGAGCGGGGAGTCGAAACCGCCGAGATGTATGGGGACAGCACAAAAACCATCGCCCAGAGCATCTCGGGCAACAGCCCCCTCCAGGGGGGACAGCGTCTGCTCCGGGCGGTGCGGGAGTCCGGCGGCTTGGCCATGGCTGTCAGTGACGAGGAAATTATGGAGGCCATGGTGGACCTGGGCCACGAGGGAATTGGGGCCGAACCCTCTTCCGCCGCCGCTGTGGCCGCCTTTAAGCAGGCGGTGAAGGCCGGAAACATCCGCTCCGACGACACAGTGGTCTGCGTTATAACCGGTACTGCCTTTAAGCAGCCCAGCGTTGTGGAGCGGGTGGCTGCCACCCCCAAGTATACCATCCAGGCCGACGTGGACGAGCTGGAAAAGCTGTTGTCCAGACTGCATCTATTGTGAGGAGGGCGGCGATGGAACGGCTTGCCGTACAGGCCTTTGACGCCGGGGCCCGGACCTTTCGGCCCGCTTTGCTTCACTTGGAGGGGGACCGGTGCCTGGGGGTGGAGCCCCGCGCCCAAGGAGAGAGTGAATACTATCTGACCCCCGGCCTGATCGACAGCCACGCCCATGTCTATCCGGGGGCCACTGATTTGGGCATCCACGCGGACCGGATCGGCCTGTCCACCGGTGTGCACCTGGTGGTGGACGCGGGCAGCGCGGGCAGCGCCAATTTTCCCTGCCTCCGGGATTATGTGCTGCCCACCTGCCAGGTGGAGGTCCGGGCCTTCCTCAACATCAGCCGAATCGGCCTGATTACCAAGCAGCCCTACTATGACCGGCGGAACCTGGACCTTCAGGCGGCCGTCCGGTGCCTGCGGGAGGACGGCGGCAGTTTGCTGCTGGGCGTCAAAGTGCTGTCCAGCGGCCTCATTGTGGAGGACGCCGGGATGGAGCCTATACGGATGGCGCTGGAGGCCGGTCAGGCCCTGGGGCGCCCCGTCATGGCCCACCTGGTGGAGGGCCCCCCTTCCAATACGGAGACCATGGCCCTGCTGCGCGGGGGGGATATCATCACCCACATATTCCATGGAGCGCCCAACCTGGCCGCCAACCAACGGGCGGGGGCTGGTCCAAACCCCAAATACTGCGGTCTGGCCAATGTGATGTGGAACCCGGACGGGACGCCTACCCCCCCGCTGGAGGCCGCCTTGACCCGAGGCGTGCTGCTGGACGTGGGCCACGGGGCCGCCAGCCTGGACCAGGCGGTGGCCCGGGCAGCCATAGGCGCCGGGGTGCGCGAATTCTCCATCAGCACCGACGCCCATATTCGAAATGTGGACACCGTGGTCCACAGCCTGCCCCACACCATGAGCAAATTCCTGGCCCTGGGGATGAGCTTAGCGGAGGTGACGGCCTCCGTCACGGTGATTCCGGCCCGTCAGCTGGGGCTTTCAGGCTGGTGCGGCGACCTGGCGCGGCGGGCCACGCTGCTCCGGGTCCGGCCCAAAGCCCCGGAGGACCCACCCTTCCTGGACGCCTATGGGGCGGAAATTCCGGCGGCCCAGGTGATTGAGCCTGCCGCCGTGGTGCAGGAGGGGCGGCTCGCCACCCTGTCCGCCCTCTGAGCCCGCCGACCCAGACCAGGCCGGGAGCGGAGATGCTTAGAAAGCGCCGATACACCTACTCTGTTTCAAGAAATCAGTGAGTATATCATCGTCCCGCGTCATTCATCCGAAGCACGCCGCTACATCCCATTCGGTTTTGTATCGCCTGATATAGTTGTTAATGATGCGGTACAGCTTATTCAGGGGCTGAGATATATCACTTTGGTGTTCTAATGTCCAATGTCCATATGGCATGGGCCAGGGCGGTCTGCGGGCGAATCAAGAGCGATTACCGCTATTCAAAAGACGTTGTTTACAATAACTTTCCCTGGCCCGCCCCCACCGAAGAGCAGAAAATCAAAATCGAGCAGACCGCCCAAGCCATTTTGGACGCCCGCGCCCTCTACCCGGACGCCAGCCTTGCCGACCTCTACGATGAAACTACAATGCCTCCCGAACTGCGCCGCGCCCAAGCAGAACGACAAGGCCGTCATGCAGGCTTACGGCTTCTCGGTCAAGGACATGACCGAGAGCAAGTGCGTGGCGGAGCTGATGCGGAGGTATCAGAAATTGGCCTTGGAAGTGTAAAAATAGTCTTATATCCACCGTGCGGCGCACTTTCGATTTTTATGGCCCCACCATGGGCCTCCACGATTTGCCTTACAAGCAAAAGACCCAGCCCATGCCGCAAGTCCAGCCGTTCATCGGTGCTTTCCATGTAGTGGGGCTTTTCTTCCAGCTCTCGCAATTTTTCAGCGGACATACCCACGCCATTGTCCGCAACCGTGATTGAAATATCTTCCGGCGAACAATCAAGGGACAGGAAAATATTGCACCCCTGCGGATTGTGGTTAATGCTGTTCTGCACCAGATTGTTAATTGCCCGGGAGATGAGCCGGGCGTCACATTCAATGACCACAGCTTCAGCGTCCTTGGAAATTTCCGTTTCTACGGAATATTTTTCGGGGATGCCATCGTTGAGTAAATCCGCCGCATAAGAGCGCAGCAGCTTAGACAGGCGTACCGGCTCCTTATGGAGCGGCTGCATTTCGTATTCCAACTGCGACACCAAATTCAAGTCCTGCACCAAGCCTTTGATTTTTGCGCTTTGCGCCCGAATGATTTCCGCCTCCTGCTGAATATTCCCACTGGCCTCGTGATCTCCGGCAATCCGCTGGGCATACCCCATAATCATAGAAAGCGGCGTGCGTATATCGTGTGAAATGCCGCTGATCCAGTTGGCACGGGCCTGGTTTTGCCTGCTCAACACCTGGGACGCCTGATTGACGCTATCCGCAATTTCCGACAACTCGCCTCGAATGGACAAATCAACAGGTTTGCCGGTGGACAGTGTTTTGATAGAGGCCATAATCGGCTCCGTATTTTTGGAGATTTTTCTTTTAGAGAAATAGTAGACCAAAAACAGAAGCACTATGTCTATTGCCAAAATGCCGGTTATAAAGAGCGGGAAAACCCTAATCGCCCGTATTGGGAAATAGTTTCCTGTCAGCTTCATAAAGCTGTCTTTTGGGTAGCCCAACACCAACAGACCATTATCTGTGTTCCGCACAAAAACAGGGTAGTCTTGCAGATAGCCTTTCGAGAACACGGCCACATCCTGAATGGTGTACTGTGTCGGTATTTCCTCTGGCAAAGATGCCTCCCAAATACAGTGTCCGCTTGCATCCAATAGCATAGCCCAAATCTGATTACGGTTTAACTCTCGCAGCCTTTCTTCCGATATGCCGGATGCTGACAAATCAGAAGAAACGGCTTCTAACATATTTGCCGGAGATGCCGCACCGTATTCTCTGGACACGATACCTCCAAACGTCAAGGCAAACGCCAGAATATTGACAAGCAGGAGAACCAGCGCAAAGGTAAAAAAGGAAAGAAGATATTTTGAGATATATGTTCCAAATGCTTTCATCGGTTATTTCCTCGCCAGCAGCTTATAGCCCAATCCCTTGACTGTCAGCAGAGAAACAGGCTTTGACGGGTCTGCCTCGATCTTCTCCCGGACGCGCCGCACATGGGCGTTCAGGCTGTTTTCATAGCCAAAAGGATTGTCGCCCCATAGAGCCTCGCAAAGCGTGTCCACGGTCACAATGCGGCCCTCATTCTTCGCCAGAGTTTCCAGCAGCCTATGCTCCATCGCTGTCAAGGGAAGTATCTCACCGCCCTTATCCACTTCGGCCCGGCTGAAATCCACCGTACAGCTATCCAGCTTCAAAACGGCTGCGTCCTCTTTGTAGCACCGGCGCAGAACGGCGTAAACCCGCAGCAGAAATTCCTGGGGCAGAAAGGGTTTTGCGATATAATCGTCCGCTCCAAGACCAAGACCTGCCAGCTTGTCCGCCGCCTCATCACGGGCTGTCAGAAAAATCACGGGAATATCCGTCCATGTGCGTATCTGCTCCATCAGCGAAAAGCCGTCATCGTCCGGGAGCATCACATCCAAAATCGCCAGATCAGGCTTTTCCGTTTCAGCGGCGGCAATTCCCTCTTTCATATTGGCGGCGGTCACAAGGCGCTGAAAGCCCTCGTCCGCTAAAATAGCTGATACCATTTTCAAAAGCTCCGGCTCGTCATCGACCAGCAGGAGCTTTTTGCTGTGTAAAAATGAATTGTCCATCGTGATGTCTCCCCGATAAAATACAATTTGTCCGACTCTTTAGAAATTACTTAATAAATTTATGGCTTCATTTAAAGAAATACATTTTGCAAATCTCTCAGGCCACATCATGTCATTGTAATATTTGTAAGTAGTTTCCCCATCCATGTATTCGTTATCAAATGTTGTATTTGTATCTTTAGGAATAATGACTTTATAGCCCCGTTCAAATGCAGACTTTACAGTTGCATCTATGCAAAAATTGGTCTGCAAGCCAACAATCATTAGTGTATCTTCATTGACTTCTTTTAAATAATTCACAAATTTCTTATTTCCAAAACAGCTATTAATATCTTTTATAAACACTTTTTCTCCATTAATTGGTAAAACCTGTATTGCAATCTCAAAATCTTCGTCTCCAGTGGAAAAACCCGTCCCTGGTCCATCATCATGTTGAAAATAAATAACTTCTATTTTGTATTTTCTGGCTGTATGAATTATCCGAATAGTATTCTCAATAAAACAATTGAAGTTATAAAGTCTCTCGTCTGTTATTCCTTTTTGTATGTCAACTACTAATAATCTCATAAAAAGTCTCCTCTTAACTGTTAAACGATGATTTACCAGCCTAATTATAACACGGCAAATTTACTCTGTAAACGCCTTCACAGAAAAGTAAGCTAAAAGTAAGGACACGAGAATGTAGAAGTCAGGTTGATGCTGTACCATAGGGGCAGAAAGGAGATGTGTCTATGGACTATATCATCGCCACAGAGCAGTTGACGAAAAAATACAAAAATTTTACCTCCGTCAACAGTGTTTCCATCCACGTCCGCAGGGGCAGTATTTACGGCTTTCTCGGCCCCAATGGAGCGGGCAAATCCACCACCATGAAGATGCTCTTGGGGCTGACCGCCCCCACAAAGGGCCGATTCATCATTGACGGGAAGCAGTTTCCCAATGACCGGCTGAAAATCCTGCGGGAGATCGGCTCTTTCATTGAGGCCCCCTCGTTCTATGCCAACCTGACGGGCCGGGAAAACCTGGATGTGATACGCCGGATTTTGGGCCTGGGTCAAAACACCGTGGAGGACGCCTTGGAGCTGGTAGGGCTGTCCGAGTTTGGTGATCGCCTGGCCAAGAAGTATTCTCTTGGCATGAAACAGCGGCTTGGCCTGGCCGGGGCGCTGCTGGGCCGTCCGCCTA
>CAOKLO010000048.1 GCA_948469375.1 uncultured bacterium
TGTGGCGGTCAGCGCATCGTCTATCACGGTCATGCGGCTGAAACCCCGTGAAATCTTGTCGAAAATGAGCTGAAGGAGGGACTATCATGCCTATACTGGAATTGAAAAATGTTTCTTACGCCTACGAAAAGGGCAAGGCGGTTTTGCAGAACGTCAGCGGGTCACTGGAAACCGGGAAAATGTACGCCATCCTCGGCCCGTCCGGGTCGGGCAAGACCACGCTGCTGTCCCTGCTGGGCGGGCTGGATGTGCCGACACAGGGCAGCGTCCTGTTTGACGGCGAGGATATTGCGGCAAAGGGCCTGGAACACCACCGCAGGAACCATATCTCGCTGATTTTCCAAAGCTATAACCTGATTGACTACATGACGCCCGTTGAAAATGTGCGGCTTACCGCCAAGCTGGACGCCGCTCCCATTCTGGAACGGCTGGGGCTGGAGCAGGACGAGATCACCCGGAACGTGCTGAAACTGTCCGGCGGACAGCAGCAGCGGGTGGCGATTGCGCGGGCGCTGGCCTCCGATGCCCCGGTCATTCTGGCGGACGAGCCGACCGGGAACTTGGACGCCGACACCGCCGAGGAAATCACGGCGATTTTGAAAGAGAGCGCCCATACGTTCGGGAAGTGCGTGGTGGTCGTAACGCACTCTGGCGAGGTGGCAAAACAGGCGGATGTGGTGCTGGAAATCAAACGGGGACATTTGAAAGAGAGGGAAATGTGATAAGGGAAATTATGCTGATTTTGGCGTGTGCGCTGGTCTGCTTCTCGCTGTTCACCGGCTGCACCGATCAGAAGGACGGCGAAAATTAGAACAAGAACACAGGAAACGCCGCAGACTTTTCTAAAATCTGCGGTGTTTGCCGGGGCGCAGAAACGGGCGGCGTCTTGCAGACGTCGCCCGTTTTTTATGCTGCTGTTCACTTGTTTGCGCCGCCCCATTTTCCGCTGCCCTAGAAGCATTGATTTTACGGGGGTTTCTCATGTCTTTTATTACGTCAGGACCCACTTTTGTCCGTTCGGCATAAACATCAAGACCCCAGAAATCCGTTCAATGACTTCGCCGGTATTCATGCTCCGCACGAGGATTTTCTCCCAGTATTCCGGCTCGTTCTGCCAGGTGGTAAAATACAGCTTTTCGCCGTCCCGAAACAGGAATGCCTCACGCTCCCCGGTTGGAAACGTGGCGCTTTCCGGCCATATCATCTGAAATTCCCCATCCATTCCCTGCCGGATCAGCATCAGCGGAGATGTTTCCAGCGTCAGGTTATAGCAGTCCTTTACCGCTGAACGGGGGATCTCCGCCACAAGGGCGGTCTGGCCCAGCGCGTCGTCATATTGGAGAATCCGGATTTTGCCGGCGGGAAAATCCGCCAGCAGAATGGTGATTTTACCTTGATGGAAGATTGGACGCCCGAAATACTGCCCCTGCATGGCGGCGACGGGCTGGATGACCCGCCCATCCGGGTAATGGACGAAAATCAGCTTGTTTTGGCTTACAGGGTGCCCGTCCCGGAAAAGCTCCTCCGCCTCGTACAGGTCGCCGCTGGCGTAATCCGACCCCCAGTACCATTCTCCTCGGCTGCCGTCCAGCGGCTCTATGTAGGTGATTCCCTGCGTCTCAATTCGTTTCATAGACTGCTCCTTAATATTGATTCACCCAGTTGGCGATGAGGAACTGGGGCACCAGCCACGCCGCCATGAAAATGAGGAAATTGACCACCGTCAGCGAGGCGAAGGCTCCCACCGACGTGAGGTAGAAGGTGAGGCACAGCCCGATTACCGACCCGCCCAGGGCGAAGATCAGACCCCACCGGGTGGCCAGCCGCAGACGGCGGCCGCCCACCACCGCGTCGCAGTAGACGCTGAGTCCCTCCCGGGTCAGCAGGGCTACCAGGCCGCCCACCTCCTCCGGGTCGGGCTTGGACAGCTCCAGCCGCCGCCCCACCGGAGGGAATTCCATCTTGTCCACCGGGAGCTTGAATTTCTGCTCCAGCAGGGCAGGGATCAGGTTGGGGTCCCGGGTGGCCAGCACCGGGGCCACGCCCGCTTTCATGAAGGCGGACAGGCTGGGATTCACCGCGCCGCTCATGGCGTAGTTCAGCAGGAACAGCCCGGATAATTGGCCATTGATGGCGCAGAAAATGGCGTTTTTGATGTTGTGCCCCGGGGGCAGCGGCACCTCCATCAGGTGCATGTAGGCGGCAGTGCCCACCAGCACCTCCTGGTTCCGGATGACGCCGGAGGCTCCGCCCTCGTGCCACTCCACCCCGGACACCTCCCGGTAGAGGGCGCCGTGGGTGCGCAGCAGGTCGTGGAAGGGCCGGGTCAGGCCGCAGTCCATCACCCGCAGCATGGTGGCGGTGTAGCCCACCACCTTTTCCGTGGCCGCGCCGCCGAACACCTTTACCTGAGCCACCGTCACCGAGCCGGGGGGAAACAGGTCCAGGTCGCTGACGATGACGCCGCCGTGACGGCACCGGGCCGCGCCTGCCCAGCCCGCCAGGGCCGCGCCGATTTTGCTCAGCCGTTCGGCCAGCTGCCGGTAGGGCAGGCCGAAGGCCAGCAGGGCGGACCAGGAGGCGGAGGCGGTGAAGCAGGCGGAGGCCGCCCACAGCAGCCGCTCCGGGGCCTCCTGCCCCGCAGAGGCCATGAGAGCGCAAAGCATGGCCCCCAGCAGCAGCAGAGGGGAGGCGATGCGGTAGGCGAAATGAGCCCCGTCCTCCATCTGAAGCCGGCTGCCGAAGCCCAGGTTGGAGCCGGAGATTTTGGTATAGGTGGGCTTGCTGGACCACAGCGTTTCGTCCAGGGAGACCACATAGGGGGTGCGGCTCTGGGCGGCGGCCTTGGCGGACAGCCGGTCCCCGCGGCGGCGGGCGTGCTCCCCCCGCAGGGCGAAGGCAAAGCCCAGGGCGGTCACCGCCGAGAAGGGCAGAAAGCCCGTCCTGCCCTCCAGCCTGGGCGCGGTGAGCCCATCGCCCAGGGTGAACAGCCAGGCGAACAGCAGGATACTCTCCGCCTGGGGGCGGAGGGTGAAAAACTGCTTTGCCCCGGCAATTATGATCTCATAGCACAGCAGCGCCGTGACAAGCAGCAGGGTGGTGAGCACCCAGCAGCGCAGCTCAAACACCGTGACGCCCAGCCCGGCCAGGCTCCCGGCCAGCGTGTCCCAGGTCAGAAAAGGCAGGTCCAGGGAGCACAGAACGGCGAGAACAGCGCTCAGCAGGGCAAACCTTACCCGGACGCCCTGCCCCTTCAGCCCCTTGGCGTACTGGGCCGCCAGCTTGGCGGGGGGGGTGTCCGGGGGCAGGTCTCGGGGCTTGACCAGCCGCAGCCTGGAGCGGCGGGGGGGCGGCGCGTCCTCATCGGGGAGATCCTCCTTGTCCACGCCGGGGGTGTATTTTTCCGCTTTCAGCGCCTCTGGGTCGGGCTCGGCCCGGTCGTACATATGGTCGGCGAAGTTGTCTGCACGGCGCAGCAGAGTGTGCAGGTGCGCGCCGATGGCCCGGCCCATGTTCTCCGGCACGATTTCCGGCATGGGCTCCTCCGCCTTGGGCTTGGCGGAGGGCTTTTTTGCTCCACGAGGGGGAGGCTGGGGGGGATCCCCCCCGCCGGCGGGCAGTGTGGGAAGCTTTCCGGTGGGAAAATCCACCACCTTTCTGGCCTTTTCGCCCCTGGGCGGTTCGCTTGCGGCCTTTTTGCTCTTGGAGCCGTACTCCGCCAGGATTTCGTCTACGGTGTACTCCGGGCCGCCCGGCGTTTTTGTTTCATCGGACATAGTATTCTCCTTATCGGATTGTTGTCACGCTGCGAAGCGGCCAGAACGCTCGGCTGCTTTCGCTGCGATTCGGATAAAATGCAGATTTGCGGAGCAAGCCTGTATTTTATCCTCACTCCGCTCCCAGCTCCCTCGCTGTCCGCTTCTCCGCGCCTCTTCTCTGCCGGACGGCCTCATACAGCACCACCGCCGCCGCCGCGGAGGCGTTGAGGGAGTTGAGCTGTCCCCGCATGGGAATGGACACCAGGAAATCGCACTGCTCCCGGACCAGGCGGCCCATGCCGTCTCCCTCGCTGCCGATGACGATGGCGGCAGGGCCCTTCAAATCCGCCTCATAAAGGCCTGTCCCGCCGTCGGCGGCGGCGCCGAACACCCAGAGCCCTTCCTCCTTCAGCTGCTTGAGCAGGGCGGTCAGGTTGGGCACCCGGGCCACGGGCAGGTAGCTCACCGCCCCGGCGCTGGTCTTGGCCACGATGGCGGTCAGCCCTGCGGAGCGCCGCTTGGGGATGATGACGCCGTGGGCCCCGGCGCACTCGGCGGTGCGGATCACCGCCCCCAGGTTGTGGGGGTCGCTGAGCTCATCGCACACCACCACCAGCGGGGACTCTCCCTTATCCCGGGCGGCGTTGAGGATGTCGTCCACGCTGGCATAGGCCCGGACGGCGGCGATGGCGATGACGCCCTGATGGCTTTTGGTGCGGCTCATACCGTCCAGCTTGCGCCGGTCGGCCTCGGTGACCACGACGCCCTTATTCCGGGCGGTGGAGGCGATATGGCCCAGGGTGGCGTCGGTTTCCCCCCGGGCGATGTAAATTTTGTCGATGGCGGTTCCGGCCCGGAGGGCCTCGATCACCGCGTTGCGCCCCTCAATGAGGCCGTCGGCCTCCGCGTCCTGGCCCCGGCGGCGGTTTTTATCGTCTCGCATAAAAAAACTCCTTTTGCTTTTCGCTGTTTTTGGTTACAATATCGGCAATTGCCCCACAGCCTCACAGCGGCTTGCAATGATACTACTAATGTGAAAGTATATCATATTTTTTACCGGCGCGAAAGAGGGAACGCCCATCTTTTTCCTCCCCATTTTTCGTCATAGAAAGTTTACACCCCAACGAAAGACATTTCTTGTTTTTATCGGCAAGGTATGGTATACTGCCATAACAGAATCCCTGAAAAGGAAAAAGCGCCCGGAGACGAGCTCCGGTTGAAAAGAAGGAGGTTGTGCCTATGGCCGGCCCGTTAAAGCCAAACGATCCCGACCGCCGGGACGGTCCCAGCGGCGGCGGAGACGACAAAAAGCGCTCGCCCTGGGGCTTTTTGAACATCATCATGTGGGCGGTGCTGCTGGTGTTCCTGCTCCAGATGTGCCGCAGCACCGTGGAGAGCGCCGCCATCCAGCCGGTAAATTATAACGATTTTGTCCGCTGGGTGGAGGAAGGTTACGTGGAGGAGGTGGTGCTGGACTCCAACGCCTACACCTTTACCCTCAAGGAGGGAAGCCCGCCGTTGAAGGAGCTGCTGGACCAGATGGCCGACAGCTATGGAAACGGGGCGCTAAACGGCCTGTTCAGCCAGTTTGACCGCCAGGAGCTGGACGCGGCCGCCAGCAGCTCCATCAGGTTCCAGGTGGGTCCGGTGACGGACTTTGATCTGACCCAGCGTCTGCTGGATCACGGCGTGAATTTCCACAGGGACCCGGTGACGGACGAGCAGTATATGATGTCCGTCGTGGTCAGCAATGTGCTGCCAATCCTGCTCATGGTGGTGGCCCTGCTGTTCCTGTACCGTTATATGTTCAAGAAAATGGGGTCCGGCGGCGGCTTCGGCGGCATCGGCGGCGTGGGCAAGTCCAACGCCAAGGTGTATGTGGAGAAAAAGACCGGCGTCACCTTTAAGGACGTGGCGGGCCAGGATGAGGCCAAGGAGAGCCTGGAGGAGATTATCGACATCCTCCACACCCCTCAGAAATACACCGAGATCGGGGCCAAGCTGCCCAAGGGAGCCCTGCTGGTGGGCCCGCCGGGCACCGGCAAGACTCTGCTGGCCAAGGCCGTGGCCGGAGAGGCCAACGTGCCCTTCTTCTCCATCTCCGGCTCCGACTTCGTGGAGATGTTCGTGGGCGTGGGCGCGAGCCGTGTCCGGGACCTGTTCAAGGAGGCCAGCAAGATGGCCCCCTGCATCATCTTCATCGACGAGATCGACACCATCGGCAAGTCCCGGGACAACCGCATGGGCGGCAACGACGAGCGGGAGCAGACCCTGAACCAGCTCCTTGCCGAGCTGGACGGCTTCGATCCCGGCAAGGGCGTCATCGTCCTGGGCGCCACCAACCGGCCCGAGGTGCTGGACAAGGCCCTGCTCCGCCCCGGCCGATTCGACCGGCGCATCACCATCGACCGGCCCAACCTGGCCGGGCGGCTGGCCACCCTCCAGGTGCACACCCGGAAGATCAAGCTGGCCGAGGACGTGGATCTGAACAAGATCGCTCTGGCCACCGCCGGGTGCGTGGGGGCGGACCTGGCCAATCTCGTCAACGAGGCCGCGCTGCGGGCCGTCCGTAAGGGCCGCAGGCTGGTCACCCAGGAGGATCTGCTGGCCTCCTTCGAGTTCGTGATCGCGGGCAGCGAGAAGAAGAACTCCGTGCTCACCGAGTTCGAGCGCAAGCTGGTGGCCTATCACGAGGTGGGCCACGCCATGGTGGCCTACAAGCAGAAGAACGCCGAACCGGTGCAGAAGATCACCATCGTTCCCCACACCGAAGGCTCCCTGGGCTACACCCTGCTGATGCCCGAGGAGGACAAGACCAACCTGCGCACGAAAGAAGAGCTGATGGCCAAGATCACCGTTTCCATGGGCGGCCGGGCCGCCGAGGAGGTGGTGATGGAGACCATGACCAACGGGGCGTCCCAGGATATTCAGGAGGCCACCAACATCGCCCGGAACATGGTCGCCATGTACGGCATGAGCGAGGAGTTCGGCATGATGGCCCTGGGCAGCGTCCGCAGCCAGTACCTGGACGGGGGCTACGGCCTGGACTGCGCCCAGGACACCGCCGCCGTCATGGACAAGGCGGTGAAGGCGGTGCTGGACGTGTGCTACAAAGACGCGGTGGAGGTCATCCGCGCCAACCGGGAGGACATGGACAAAGTCGTGGCCTACCTGCTGGAGAAGGAGACCATCACCGGCGGCGAGATGGTGGCAATTTTGGAGGGCCGGGACCCGGCGCTGGTGGAGGGGGCCTACACCTCCACCAAGGCCAAGCCCCAGCTCCCCGGGGACATTGAGCCCCCCGCCCGGCACGTCCACATCATCGACGAGCCCATTCCCATGCCCGCCCCCCAAGGGGACGGGGAGGAGGAGCCCGCCCCAGAAGGGGAGCCGGAAAAGCCCGAAGAGCCCGAAGAGCCAAAAGAGGAACAAGGGCATTAAAATGTTCCTTTTCTTGAAAGAAAAGGAACCGAAAAGAACTTTTAGTCCCGCCCGGAGCTTTGCTCCGGGCGGGGTGTTTTGTTTGCCTGATTGAATTTACCACTCCAGACCCAGCTGGTCCAGCGCAGCCTGGAACCAGGGGCGGTTCACAGTGTCCAGCTCATAGCTGGGGTCGTGGTTCAGCCTCTCCACCAGCTCCTCAGAGAGCTCGTAGGAGGGCTGGCGCACGCCGTCGATGGTCAGGTAGGTGTCGTCATAGTCAAGTCCCGTCAAAGAACCGTCGCCATCCTCACTCCCAAAGAACTCGGCCCAGCCGAAATGGTCCACGGTGCCGCCTACAATCACATAGCCCTTGTTTCCGGTTTTGGGGTCGGTGTGTTCGTAGATGTAGGGCGTGTCCTCATCGATGAGGCCGGTCAGGTCGGTGCGCTCCTCACCGTTGACAAACCACAGCTTTCCGTCCTCTTGGACGATGGGGGGATTTACCTCGTCCATCGACCAATCATTGCTGCCGCCGTTTTCATTGACACTTACCGTACCGCCGCTCATGAAGTTATACACCTGAGCAGGCAGCCCCGCCGCGATGGACAGCACGCACCCCACCGCCAGCGCCGCCGCCAGAATCAGCTTGCCCGCGCGGGGCATACGCCGCTTCTGAGCCCCCTTATTCTCCAACATTTCCATAATTTCCTCCTTTTTCCGGTCGCTTAACTTGACCTGTTCCATCATGCTCCAGTAGTTGTTCATCGTCGCTCAGCTCCTTTCTCAGCATGTCACGGGCCCGTGCCATGCGCGTCTGGACCGCCGTGCGGGAGATGTTCAGGATCTCCCCGATCTCCCCCTGGTCGTAGCCCTCCCAGTAGTACAGGTGGATCACCGCCCGGTATTTGGGGGGAAGGGTCATCACGGCCTCCCACACCGCCCGGTCGGACTCCTCCTGGAAGGGGACGGACTCGTCCAGCTCCCCCACGTTCCGCCGCCAGAAAGACCTCAGCTGGCTTCTGCACAGGTTGGCGGCGCAGGTGAGCAGCCAGCTCTTTTCCCGCCCCGGCAGAAGGACCGTCTTTCCCTCCGCCAGCTTGAGGAACACGCTCTGGCACACGTCCTCCCCGTCGGCCCGGCTGCCCAGATAGCTGTAAGCCAGCCGGAACACGTCGTCGCCGTATCTGCGGAACAGGTACGTCAGTTGTTCGGGGTCCATTGCCAGCACCTCCTTTCGCCGCCGCTTGTTGTGATGCTCGGCGCCTTGCTGTTGTCGCGCTTCTTTGTAGCTACGCCTATAAAACGACCGAGGGGGCCCGAATATCACAGCCGCCCAAAAAATTTTCCGAAAAAGGGCCGTCCGGAGAATCCCGGACGGCCGCATTCCTTATTTTGACAGACGGTCAGCCAACCATCGCCCGGTTGGCAAAGTACTGCTCCCGGTCCATGACGTGGGTGCGCAGGTAGTCCGCCCAACGGGCGTAGCCGCTGTAGGAGAAATGACACCCGTCGTTGGCCAGCTCTGCCGGGAGCTGGCCGTCCGGCCCGGTGTAGACCTCGGCGGTGTTGAGCAAAACCACCCTTTTCTCCGCCGCCAGCCGGACGATCACCTCGTTAAACGCCGCCAGATTGGCGTTGTTGATGTAATCCTCCAGCTTGTTCTGCCTGCACATGGCGTCGTTGAGCGGAGGCATAACCTGCAAATAAACCACTGCCTGGGGCTGAATTTCTATAATTCTGTCCAACAGTGCCGAAAAGCCGCTCTCGTAGCTGTCGACGGTGCAGCCCAGCTCGTTGACTCCCAGCATGATATACACATTATCGTACTGCTTCAGCGCCAAGGCCTCCAGCATACTGCGCTCCTGTCCGTCTATGCTGACGGGGCGGTAGTCGTCGCTGGCCGCGCGGAACACCGTCATGCCCCGGCTCCAGTAAAAATCCCCGTGCTTCATGCCGCTGAACAGCTGAAACCCCTCCGTCCGGGAGTCGCCCAGAAAAATGGTGTTGTCGAAAAAGCTGTCGTCCGCCACCGGCTCGCTCGCCTCCAGGGGCGTGCCGAATTGGTAGAGCTCCGCCGGCTCCGGGGTGGGCGTGGGCTCCGGCGTGGGTTGGGGGGTGGGAGCAGGCGTGGGCTCCGGCGTGGCGAGGACCTCGTCAGAGGGAGCCAGGGTGGGCGGTTCGGGTACATAGTGCCCGGAGGTCGTGCCGCAGCCCGTCAGAAGCAGCGCCAAGGCAAAAGCGCACAGAAGAAAGGACATTTTGTGGTGCATTTCAACAAGAACTCCTTTATTTTGATATCTGGAGTCATGGTAACACACCCGTTCCGGCGGGTCAAGGAACGAAGGGTTACGAATTAGTTTCTAAATTGTAACAGGAAAGGAAAGCTCATCCAGCCCGCCGCTTCCGCTGGAGCTCCAGCGCCGAGGACACCACCAGCAGGCCCAGCGCCAGGCACCCGGCGATGCCCATGGTGCGGAAAAAGGTCTCTAAAAACAGGTCCGTGTCCCCCCGGAGGCCGTGGTCCATGGCCTGGTAGATGGTCAGCCCCGGCACCAGCGGGAACATGGCAATGACCAGATAGGACGTGGCCGGACACCGCCGCAGCCGGGCCATCCACTCGGAGTAGGCCGCCACCGCCACGGCGGCGATGAGGCTGGCCGCGAAGGAGTTGCCCCATAGCGCCATCCCGGCCAGATACACCGCCCAGCCCACAGTGCCCCCCAGACAGCACAGCAGCGCCCCGATTCCCTGGACGTTGAAGGAAGGGCAAAAGCCCAGGCAGGCCACAAAGGCGAGTACGCAGTACGTCACCGGGCCGTAGGCCGCAGCCGCCCCAGCCTGAGCGGGAACCGCCTCCCGAAACAGGGACATGGCCAGTCCGGCCCCCAGGGCGATGGCCCCCGCCGACAGCACCGCCCGGGCAAAGGTGGCCAGCCCCGCCACCAGGTCGCCGGTGAGCAGGTCGCTCATGAAATTGGTGAACACCAGCCCCGGCACCAGCACCATGATCCCTCCGGCAATGGTGATCTCCAGGCTGATGGGCGCACCCAGCGCCGACAGCCCGCAGGCCGCCGCCGCCAGCACGAAGGCCGACGCCAGCGTGGACAGAAAAGGATTGGCCCCCGCGTTCCCCAGCAGGACCAGACACGCCCCGCAGGCCAGCCCGGCCAGCCCGGCCGCCGCGGCCTCCGCCCAGCCGCCGGAAAAGAACAGCGCAAAGAAAAACGCCCCCACGAAGTACCCGAGCAGGCACAGCGCCGCCGGATACCGCCGCAGCGACTCCGCCGTTTCCCGGCACTGCTTCAAAAGCTCCGCAGGGTCCTCCGGCGGGGTGGCGCACAGGCGGCGGGACAGGTCGTTGAACCGCTCAATGCCCTCGATGTCCACCGACGCGGGGCGCACACGGCGCATCACCGCGCGGGTCCGGCCGTCCGGACAGGGGACGCTCACCCACAGACAGTTGGGGATGGCAAAGACCTCGCCCTCCAGGCCGAAGGCGGCCAAAAGACGATGTACCGTGTCCTCCACGCGGGGAATCTCCGCGCCGTGGTTCAAAAGCTGACGGCCTACCTCACAGCAGCCCTCCAGCAGCAGGTCGTAATCCATACCCTCACCGTCCTTTTGCCCTTGACAAAACAGCTTGTGTGCTGTATCATAAGCATAGATGGGGTGCCGCTGGTGGCGGTCAGTCCTCACGTGTCAATTGGATAAAGTCCTACAATGACCGCTCGGCTGCCATCCGGGCGGTCAACTTGCTTTTGGGGCTATGTAGATCATCAGCGCGAACACGATGATGAGCCATATCACGTACCGCAGGAATTGCTTCCCGCGCCCGCTTCCCATCTGCCTCACCCCCTTTCGCAAGGGGAGTGACTGACCGCCGTATCCAACGGCACCTTACTTCTATGATACCACACCTGCGGTGGAAACGCAAGGACTGACAGATCCTGTCGGTCCTTCCATTTATTTTTGTAAATTTTTTGGGTTAAGCCTTGCAAATTTTTGCCGATAGAGTATAATAGTAGCCGTATAATTGTGGCGTCGGAGGCGTCAGCCAATCATTCCGATGGAAGGAGGGCCGCATGCCCGGCCACGCCCCGAAACGGGACAAACCAGCCGGCCAGACCGGCAAAAGCAGCTACCCCAAACCAGAAACAAGGAGGAAGAGAAACATGAAGAAACGACTTTTGTCGGCGGCTCTGGCCCTGGCCATGGTGCTGACATTGCTGCCCATGTCCGCCTTCGCGGCAACGACGTACAATGGCACCATCGCTGACGCCAGCAGTGGCACGAGCGAAGCCGAAGCGGCGAGGAACACAGTGGGCAAGAGCTTCACCTACCAGACCGCCACAGACTACAAGTCCTGCGCCCCGGCGGTGCTGCAGGCGGGCAAGTGGTATTGGAAGGCCCCTGCGGACACTGCCGGTGTGATCACGGTCTATGAAGCGAAAAGCGGCTTCATCATCGGCGTGGGCACCAGCGGCGCTTGGTATCCCGATGGCAGTACCTATGAGAGCAAGGTCACCGGGACCACCGCCCCCAGCAGCTTCACCCTGCTGGGCGCCGCCCCCACTTTCACCAGACCCTGGCCCACCAGCCTGAACGTGGACGTGAACGGCCAGACCCTGACCCTCACCGACCTGAACGCCTGCGGCGCGGATGGCGCTTCGGCCATGACCAGCATCACCGTCACCGACAAGCTGCACCCCACCGGTCAGGCTGGTAAGATCGTCATCCCCACCACCGACCGTAGCACCTACAACGCCAAGCTCACCAGCGGCGTGACGGTGAACGCCACCAACGTGGACGTGGGCGACATCAACCTGAAGGGCCGGACCAACACCGTGACCCTGACCAACTGCAAATTCACCTCAATCGCCATGGACGGCACCAGCTACGACGCCAACGGCAAGGTGACCTACGCCGCCCAGCGGCTGACCACCAAGGGGGCCACCAGCACCGCGGGCGCGATCACCATCACCGGCGACGGCAGCACCGTCGGCCTCCAGGACACCACCAGCGGCGCTGTGACCCTGGAGAGCAACGGCGGATCCCTGACCATCGGCGGCTACTCCGACATCGGCGCGGTCACGGTGAAGAACAACGGGAAGCCCAGCGCCACCGCCAACGGCGCGATCCCCTCCGTCACCGTCAACGGCGGTAAGGTGACGAGCATCGACAACAGCAGCTCCAACACCACCGCCTCCAGCACCATCACCATCAACCGCACCACCAACGATATCAAGGTGGGCGATGTCACCACCAACAAGGGCGCCGTCAGCGTGACCAACGCCACGGTGGGCGATGTCACCGTGAAGGCCGGTTCCCTGACCATCGCCGGGAACAACAATGATATCGGCACGATGAAATTGAAGGGCGGCGACACCACCACCCTGTCCATCACCGCCACCAACAGCACCTTTGACGGTCTCGAGGGCGACAACAGCCTGAAGATCAGCAGCTGGCCCGCCACCCGGGACAACTACTACGGCGCTTTGAACCTCACCGGCTACTCCGGCAAGGGCGTCAAGGGCGGCACCTTCAGCTCGACCACCGCCAGCGCGCTGGGCGAGGCGGACAACATCAACTGGGTGGACAACGCCAACATCCAGTTCATCGTGCCGGTCAAAAATCCCAAGACCCCCGGAGATGTGGCCCTCTACAACCGGAACGAGCTGACCCAGGCCATCTCCGACATCGCCGCCAACACTGCCGCGGATAAGGATAAACCCATCATCATCCTGGGCCAGGGCGGAACCGGGGGCAGCACGCTCCAGCTGAACTTCGGCGGCAACCCCTGGGCCTACATCACCTATAACTCCACCACCGGCATCGCCCTGCCCACCCGGGTGAACAACACCGGCGTGGCCAAGTGGATCGTGAAGAGCGGCGACAACGCTTCGTCGGGGGCCAGCTTCCCCTCCGGCACCGAGGTGGCCATCCCGTTTGTCGGCACTGACAAGACTCTGATCCTGGACGCCACCGACACCTCCGCCGAGGTGATGAAGATCACCAACGCCACCGTCTCGAACACTTCCCCTGTGACGAACAAGGACGTGAAGGTGACCCTGAGCGGGAACACCATCAACCTGTCCGGCGCGATCGTGGCCGGGGCGGGCGGCTACGCCTCCATCCAGGTGGACCTGACCACCGATGTGATCATCGCCGCCCCGTCGGACGCTGGTACGGACGCCGGTAAGCCCCTGGTCCTGCGGGGCGTGGTGATCGACTACAACGTGAACACCAAGGCGGTGTCCTTCAACGCCATCCAGCCCAGCCTGGACGCCTACGGCGCCATCATCCAGGACGGCGCTCTGGTGCTGAACCGGGGCACCGGCGCGCGGTACACCGTCACCGCCAACCTGGCCGTGTCCGCCACCGATTTGGGCCTGGCGGCTCCCGCCGACGGCAGCCCCCTGGTGGTCACCGTGGGCGGCAAGCTGAGCGGCTGGTCCGCCGACGCCAAGAAGAACCTCATCGACGCGATGGAGAAGGACGGCAAGTTCATCTTCAACGCCGCTGGTGCGGAGAACCGGGCCATGCTGGAGGCCATCAACGCCGCCCAGGCCACCATCACCAGCAACGACAGCGTGGCCAACTGGATCACCAACGCCCAGAACACCATCTGGCAGAAGGGCTACACCAGCGCCGACGGTACGGTGGTACTCAACAAGCACACCGGCAACCTGAAGGACTTCCTCACCGTGGGCAGCGCCACGACGGACGTTGGGAAGATCACCAAGAATTTCACCAATGCTTACATCGTGCCCTATCTGGTGGTGAACGTCACCGACTACAACCCCACCACCGGCACCCTGACCGCCACCCTCACCCCCTATTACCGGGTGGACGTGAGCAAGGACACTTACAACGCGCAGTATGTCTACACCGTGCAGGCCGGCCGGGCCCTGGGCGCCCTCACCGGCGACATGACCAAGCCCATCCAGGTGAAGCTGGGACTTGATGCCCTCGAGGAGCAGTACATGCACCAGGACGGCAAGTATGTCTATAAGGGAACCCAAACTGACGGGTGGAAGATCTACCACGCCGGGACCAACGGCCTGGGTACCATCGAGATCAACGGCGCGGACGGCCTGATCTCCATCAGCTCCAACATCAATGGCCGCGCCCCCGCGGCCAACGTAATGAAGTACGACACCCTCCAGGCCGCGGTGGACGACACCAAGCCCGGCTGGACGCAGCCCAACAGCCCCGGCACCGGCGCCGTGCAGAACGAGACCTTCGACACCATCACCGTGGAGGGCAGCTACAAGGGCAGCTGTGACTTCACCCTCACCGGCTACGCCCGGAAGATCGTGGTGAAAGCTCTGGGCGACCTGCCCATCAAGTGCACCTCCCAGAACGTGGACACCCAGAATCCCAGCGGCTATACCTACACCTTCCAGCTCAAGCGCGACACCGCGCCCACCGGCGGCAACATCACCGTGGCCAGCGCCACCGGCGGCTCCGCCAGCGTCAGCGCCAACCCGGCCACCGCGGGCCAGAAGGTGACCGTCACCCTGTCCGCCCAGGCGGGCTACACCCCCTCCGGCGTGTCCGTGAAGGACTCCTCCGGCAAGGCGGTCAGCGTGTCCGGCTCCGGCAGCACCTACACCTTCACCATGCCCTCCGGCTCCGTGACCGTGACGCCCAGCTTCACCAAGACCCAGACCGCCACCAATCCCACCGTCAACGTGTCCAACCCCATCCGGGGCAGCGGCACCGCCGTGACCACTGCGGGCAATAGCCAGGTTGCTCCCGGCACCACCGTGACCGTGACCACCTCTCCCGCCGCGGGCCAGCGCACCATGGGCCTGTCCGTCACCGGGGCCACCGCCAACCGCACCGGCGCGAACACCTTTACGTTCACCGTGCCCTCCGGCTACAACACCGTGACCGTGACGCCTCAGTTCGACTCGAACAACGGCACCCTGTTCTCCGACGTGTGGTCCACCGAGTACTTCTCCCCGGCCGTGGCGTGGGCCGTGAGCCGTGGCATCACCAACGGCACCAGCACCTACACCTTCGGCTCCTACAACACCTGTACCCGTGAGGACATGGTCACCTTCCTGTGGCGCGCCGCGGGTTCTCCCACCGTGAGCGGCAGCGTGCGCAACCCGTTCTGGGACGTGCAGGCGGGCAGCTACTACTACAACGCGGTGCTGTGGGCGGTGTCCAAGGGCATCACCAACGGCGTCAGTGCCAACCAGTTCGGCGTGGGTCAGCACGTCACCCGTGCCCAGGCGGTCACCTTCCTGTACCGCTACAACGGCTCTCCCGCCGCCAGCACCAACAGCGGCTTCTATGATGTGAACAGCCGGGAGTACTACGCCAAGGCCGTGGCCTGGGCCAACGCCACGGGCGTGACCAACGGCACCAGCACTACCGCCTTCAGCCCGAACAACTACTGCCAGCGCGCTCAGATCGTGACCTTCCTGTACCGCAACGCCACCGGCACCCGCGCCTGAAACAGGAGCGCGCGCTGAGTAAAGCTTAAAGAACAGCCGCATGACGCAAGCGTCATGCGGCTGTTTTTTTGGCGCAGAAAAAATTTTTGACCGAGTCCGCACATCCGGCTTGTGTTTCCGTTATATAGGGTAAAGGTTCAGCATGGAACCGGCAGAAATGGAGGAAGCGGCTATGGAACTGACGGTGCGGAATTTGACCAAGCAATACAAGGACAAGCGGGCGGTGGACGGGGCGTCGCTGCGCCTGCGGGAGGGGGTCAACGGCCTGCTGGGGGCCAACGGCGCGGGCAAAACTACCCTCATGCGGATGCTGTGCGGCGTTTTGAAGCCCACGGAGGGGACTGTGTCTCTGGATGGGGTGGACGTGTCCAGCGAGGACTACCGGGCGGTGCTGGGCTATCTGCCACAAGACTTCGGCTGCTATCCCGACTTTACGGGGCTGGACTTTTTGCTCTATCTGGCGGCCTTGAAGGGACTGTCCCGGTCCCACGCCAAGCGGAGGGCGGCGGAGGTGCTGGAGCTGGTGTCCCTGGCAGAGGTGGGCAAGAAAAAAATCAAGACCTATTCCGGGGGCATGAAGCAGCGGCTGGGAATTGCTCAGGCGCTGCTGAACGATCCCCGGCTGCTGGTGGTGGACGAGCCCACGGCGGGGCTGGACCCCAGAGAACGGGTGCGGTTCCGCAGCCTCATCCAGGAGCTGGGGAAGGACACGATTGTTTTACTGTCCACCCATATTGTGTCCGACGTGGAGAAGACCGCCGGCCACATGCTGATGATGTGCGAGGGCAGGATTATTTTGAACGAACCCTGGGATAAGGGGCGCGGCGATTTGGAGCAGCTCTACATGGAGGAGTTCGGAGGAGACGGGAAATGAAAAATTTTGGGACGTTGCTTGGTTATGAGATGAAAAAGATATGGAAGCGTCCGCTGGTTTGGGTGGCGGTGGTGCTGTGCGGCGCGGTTTTTGTCTGCATCACTCCCATCCCCTCTCATTACTCAGACCAGACCTTCACCGCCGTGGACGCCGAGGGGGAGGAGATCTGCCGCCTGGTCACGGCGGAAGAACAGTTCAGGGCGGAGATGGAGGGCTCCCGGGTGCTCAGCGGCCGTCCCATGGACGAGGCGTTTTTCCGGAAAGCCCGCGAGACGGTCCCGGACGTTGACGCGCTCCAGTTGCATACCGAGGCGCAGAGGGCTTATTTTTACCTGATTGACTCCAGCTATTGCGGTGCCTTCTACCAATTCAGCGGCCTTATGAACGGGACGGCGGAGGACTTTTACAGCTTTCGCAGAAGGCTGATTGAGGAAAGCTGGAATTATGGGAAGGAATACATGGGCCAGACCGATGAGGATATCGCCTATTGGGAGCGGATGGAGGAGCGGGTGAAAAAGCCCTTTCTGTTTCAACCCACCCAGGGTCCGGCAAGGTTGCTGGAGGTGCTGACTCTCCTCACCGCCGCCGTGCCCATACTGGTGGGGCTGTGCCTATGCGAGCTGTTTTCCCAGGACCGCCGCTGCCGGACGCATCCGGTGGTGGTCAGTAGCAAATGGGGGCATAACTTCCTGTTTCTGGTGAAAACCCTGGCCGGAGGGGTGTCCGCCATGCTGGCTGTGGCGATGGTGGCAGGAGCGGCCATCGCCGCCAGCCTGTTCCTCTACGGCGCCTGGGGCTGGGACGGGGCCATTCAGCTGGGGATCTATACGACCACCTGCTGTCTGCCCATCACTATGGGGCAGGGGGTGCTTATTCTGGTGGGTCTGCTGGCAGTATACGCGCTGGTGTGCGGGGCGCTGGCGTCGGCGGTGTCCATGTGGACGGGCAGCGGTGTGGCTGCGCTGGCGGCCTCCACGGTGGCAACGGCCATGGGCATAGTACTGTCCGTCTATTGGCGTCCTGCCTCCGGGGGGCTGGCTCGAATTTATAGCCGTCTGCCCTTCAGCTTTGTCAACGTTCTCTCACTGAACGAACATGATATGACGCACCTGCTCGGCCTGCGGCTGACCTGGCTTCAGTCCGGCGCGCTGCTGTACCTGGCCGTTGCGGCGGCGCTGACTGTTCTGTGCCGGCTGGGCTGGCGGCGGAGCAGCGGATGCGCTAAAGCGCTGAGGCTGGGAAAAGTTGGGAGATAGGGCGGAAAGCGGAGGGTCAGTAATTTAATGATACTGGTTATAAAACTGCTCCTTTATAATTATGATACCTCGGAAACAGAATGCTTAGGGATGGTCCTCACGCAGACGCGGTGATTTCATTTGAAAAAGCTTGTGCTCCTTTTATTCGTACGATTAAGGGTTGTGACACCATTCAAGTATGCTGAATTTACAAGCAGTTTACCTTTCCAATTCAAACGGAATTTACCAGCGTGGGCGTCGAATATAAAAAACGAGATGGCTCAAACTATGCTTGGATTCCCAATCCGACCGAGAAACAAACAACCAAGATTCAAAAAAGGAGAACAAGGATATGTCTAACAGCAATAATTCTAACCGTCTGGTGGTCCCCGGCGCCCGCGAGGCTATGGACAAGTTCAAGATGGAGGCGGCCAACGAGGTGGGCGTCAACCTGAAGCAGGGCTATAACGGCGACCTGACCAGCCGTCAGGCGGGTTCCGTGGGCGGCCAGATGGTTAAGAAGATGATCGAGGCCTACGAGAACGGCCTGAAGTAATCATTCTATCATTCCCCATTTCACAGAAAATAAGCGGCGGCGGAGCCTGAACAGGCTTCGCCGCCGCTTCCTTCTGTTCCTACCAATCCAAATCTGCCCGTCGATTGACAGAAAAACATGGACATGATAAAATGACCCAATGTAAACCGCAAATATTATTTTGACATTGGATAACAAGGGGGAGAGGCTTATGGCGGCCGGAAAGGAGAAGTCCAGACCCAGCCGTGCCAAGTTGGCCGTTGTTGTGCTGGGGGTGCTGGCGGCGGTATGCTTGGCGGGATGGATGCTGCTTAACCTGATCGTGGACCCCTTCGGCGTGTTTGGGGACCGGTTCCTGGGCTGGTGGGCCTACAATGTGACCCGCAACCCGCAAACCGCCAAATTTTCCTATTTGGAACAGCACCATGAGGAGTTTGATTCCTATGTGATCGGAGGCCCCTCCGCCGGGGCCTGGTCCACCCAGGCGCTGGACCAGTATTTCGGCGGAAAATTCTACAATCTGACCCTAAACAGCCAGGATATGCAGGATATTGAGCAATATGTTCGCTGGCTCGTCGAGCATTACGAGGTAAAAAACCTGGTGCTCAATGTGACGGTGGACAACGCCAGGACCTGGGGCGTGGATGACCGGACCGTCACCGGAGCCATGCCCTGCCAGGTGGACGGCAGCTCCCCTCTGGGCTATTACACCCGTTACCTGTTTGCCAATCCCCGCTACAGCCTGAGCAAGCTGAAACGGATGGGCACGGACAGCGTGATACCCAACGCCTTCGACGTGTTCGACGCCGCTACCGGGGCCGTCGACTACTGTGCCCGGGACGTGGAGTCCATCGGCGCCCAGGGCCTGGAGGCCTATCTGGAAAGCAACCCCGCGTTTACCAATCTGCCTGCCTCAGCCCCCCTGCCATGGTATCGAAACTGCGTGGAGAGCGTAGCGGCAATCTGCGGCCTGTGCGAGAGGGCGGGGGTGAATCTGGTAGTGGTGGCGGCGCCCACCTATTATGACTACCTGACCCACAGCTTTTCCAGGGAGGAGGTGGAGGAGTTCTTCTACGCACTGGCCCGGGTAACGCCCTATTGGGATTTCACCTCCAGCGCAGTGAGCCGGGACCCCCGGTATTTCTACAACCCCGTCTGCTTCCGCACAGCCGTGGGGGACATGATGCTGGCCCGGATATTTGGGGATGGCTCCGTGTACTGCCCCAAGGACTTTGGCGTTTACCGCACGGCGGACAGCGGACGGGCCAGCCTGTGGGACGAGCCGCTTGTCCAGGCGTCGGATTACACCGTATCCGTCCCCATTTTGATGTACCACCACCTGTCGGAGGAGACGGTGTCCGCCGGTACTTTGGACGAGCACATGGCGGCACTGAGGCATGCGGGATATACCTCCGTCACGATGGCCGACCTGCGGGCCTATGTGGTGGAGGGCGCGGATTTGCCGGACAAGCCGGTGGTCATCACCTTTGACGACGGCTATTTGAGTAATTTGGAGCTAGGCCTGCCCATCCTGGAAAAGTACCAGATGAAGGCAACCATTTACGTTATCGGCTGTTCGGTGGGCAAGGACACCTATAAGGACACCGGCGTGGCTATGACGCCCCACTTTACGGCAGAGCAGGCCAAAGAGATGGAGGAGAGCGGTCTCATCACCATCGGCAGCCACGGCTATGACATCCATGAGGTGAACGGACGGGACCCGGACCCCATCCGTCACGGCGTCCTCCAGCGGGAGGACGAGACCGAGGAGGCGTATGTGGCTTTCCTCCAAGGGGACTGCGCCCGGTATAACGAGGTGATGGAGCCCGCCCTGGGCCGCAAGGCGGATATTCTGGCCTATCCCTACGGCCAGTGCTCCCCCCTCAGCGAGATTTTGATCGCCCGGGAGGGCGTTTACGCCACCGTCACCACCATTCCGGGGATAAATACCCTGGTGAAGGGCCTGCCCCAGACCCTGCGGGCCATGAACCGCTACGACGTGGAGGCCATGGACCTGACGGGAGAGGAGCTGCTGGAGCTGCTGGCGGACAAATGACATTGACAGCCCCACGCCCTTGGGCGTGGGGCGTGCTGTTTGGCGGCGGGAGAAATCACACATCCGGGTATGTTTTCCCGCAACGCCGCCCTTGTCAAAACCTGCCTGCTGTGATACAGTGGTAACGCTGAAACAAGATTTTTATGGGTTTGACCAAATAAAATGAGGTGAGAGCGATGTCTGATTGTCCCCAGCTTTTGAGCGCCCTGAAGAACGGAGCGCATGACCAGACCCTGTCCGCCCTCTACGCGCTGGACGGCAGCACCCGGCGGCTGGACGAGGCCCGGGCCCGGTGCGTCCATACGGTGGAGACCTTCGCCGCCCGGTACGGGGCGGACGCCCGGGGCGCGGCCCTGTTCAGCGGCCCCGGCCGCACGGAGATCGGCGGCAACCACACCGACCACCAGCACGGCCGGGTGCTGTGCGGCAGCGTGGACCTTGACATGCTGGCCTGCGCGGCTCCCAACGGCACCCGGCTGGTGCGCATTCAGTCCGAGGGCTACCCCGCTTTGGAAATCAATCTGGACGACCTGGCGCCCAAAAAAGAGGAGGAGAACACCTCCGCCGCCCTGGTGCGGGGGGTGGCCGCCAAGATCAAGGAGTCGGGGTATGAGCTGTCCGGCTTCGACGCCTGCGCCACCTCCACTGTGCTGTCCGGCTCCGGCCTGTCCTCCTCCGCCGCCTATGAGACCCTGGTGGGCAATATCTTCAACCACTTCTGCTGCCGGGACGAGCTGGACCCTGTGGCCATCGCCAAGATCGGCCAGTACGCCGAGAACGTCTACTTCGGCAAGCCCTGCGGCCTGATGGACCAGATGGGCTCGTCGGTGGGAGCCTGCGTGGCCATCGACTTCAATGACCCCTCCGATCCGGTGGTGGAGCGGGTGGACTATGACTTCACCCGGTCCGGCCATGTGCTGTGCATCGTGGACACCTGCTCCAGCCACGGCGACCTGACGGACGACTATGCCGCCGTCACCCGGGAGATGGGGGCGGTGGCGGCCCACTTCGGCAAATCCGTTTTGCGGGATGTGCCCCTGGAGGAGTTCCGCGCCGCCCTCCCCGCCCTGCGGCAGGAGTGCGGCGACCGGGCGGTGCTCCGGGCCATGCACTATTACGACGACGACAGCCGGGCGGTCCAGGAGGCTCAGGCTCTGAAGGACGGGGATTTCGGCCGCTTCCTGGCCCTGGTGAACGCCTCCGGGCTGTCCTCCGCCCTCCACCTGCAAAATACCTGGTCCACCTCCGACCCCCGCCGGCAGGCCATCCCGGTGGTGCTGGCGGTGGCCCAGGAGTTGCTGGACGGAACGGGGGCCGCCCGGGTCCACGGCGGCGGCTTCGCGGGCACCATCCAGGCCTGGGTGCCCGAGGACAAGCTGGCCCTGTTCAAGTCGGGCATGGAGGCCCTGCTGGGCCAGGGCAAGTGCCATGTGCTCCACATCCGTCCCCAGGGCGGCTGCGTGGTGGCGGAGTGAGGGGAGGTGCGCAAGATGATGGACAACGCCGTTTCCAAGCTGGTGGCCTATGCCCTTCAGAGGGGGCTCATCCAGCCCTGTGAGCGAAGCTGGGCCATAAACACCATTTTGGATGTGCTGAAAATCGACAGCTATACCGACCCCGGCCAGGATTGGGGACAGGTGGAGCTGGCCCCGGTGCTGGAGGAGCTGCTGGACGACGCTTACGTCCGTGGTGTGCTGGCGGAAAATTCGGTGGTCTACCGGGATCTGCTGGATACCGAGCTTATGGGGCGGTTGACGCCCCGGCCCAGCGAGGTTCGGGACCTGTTCCAACGCAACTATGAGCGGGACCCAAGGATGGCGACTGATTGGTACTACAATTTCAGCCAGAACACCAACTATATCCGCCGGGACCGGATCGCCAAGGACATCCAGTGGAAGGCCCCCACCCCTTACGGCGATCTGGACATCACCATCAACCTGTCCAAGCCGGAGAAGGACCCCAAGGCCATCGCGGCGGCCAAGAACCTGCCCGCCTCCGCCTATCCCCGGTGCCAGCTGTGCGCCGAGAACGAGGGCTATGCGGGCCGGGTGAACCATCCCGCCCGGCAGAACCACCGCATCGTGCCCATCACCATCAACGGCTCGCCCTGGTTCCTTCAATACTCGCCCTATGTGTACTACAACGAGCACTGCATCTGTTTCAACAGCCAGCATGTGCCCATGAAGATCGACCGGGCCTGCTTCTCCAAGCTGCTGGACTTCGTGGGCCAGTTCCCCCACTACTTCGTGGGCTCCAACGCGGACCTGCCCATCGTGGGCGGCTCCATCCTGGCCCACGACCATTTCCAGGGTGGGCGGTACGAGTTCGCCATGGCCAAGGCCCCGGTGGAGACCCCCTTTACTTTCCCCGGCTATGAGGATGTGGAGGCGGGCATCGTGAAGTGGCCCATGTCGGTGGTACGCCTCACCGCGAAGGAGCCGGAGCGGCTGGTGGAGCTGGCGGACAAGATCCTCGCCGCCTGGCGGGGGTACACCGACGAGGGGGCCTTCATCTACGCCGAGACGGAGGGAGAGCCCCACAACACCATCACCCCTATCGCCCGGAAGCGGGGGGAGAGATTTGAGCTGGATCTGGTGCTGCGCAACAATATCACCACCCAAGAGCACCCCCTGGGCGTCTATCATCCCCACGCCAAGCTGCACCACATCAAGAAAGAGAACATCGGCCTGATCGAGGTGATGGGGCTGGCGGTGCTCCCCGCCCGGCTGAAGGAGGAGCTGGCTGCAGTGGCGGACGCTCTGGTCAAGGGGGCGGACCTGCGGGCCAGTGAGCTGACCGCCAAGCACGCCGACTGGGCGGAGGCATTTGCCAAGAACTACGCCATCACGGCGGACAACTCCCTGGACATCGTGAAAGCGGAGACGGGCAAGGTGTTCGCCAAGGTGCTGGAGCACGCGGGGGTATACGCCCGCACGCCGGAAGGGAAGGAGCAGTTCCTGAAATTCCTGAATACGCTGTAAAATAATGGGCCCCCCGGCAAGGGAGAGGTAACGTAAGGAAGTTACCCCTCCCTTCGCTATTTGTAGACAGCCGAAAGTGATTGAATTGCAGGGATATTCAACACCTTGGAGGTAATTATAATGGAAAAGTCTACATTTGAGCAAATGGGTGGAACCTATTACCAGCAGGGTGATTATTTCTTACCGAATTTCTCTGTTCCGAAAAGCGCACCTGTTGGTATTTGGGGAGTACGGCATCTGTGCTACTTGAAGAAACATCGTCAAGCTATTTATACCGCCATGCTCTTATCAGATAAGTTGAACAGCTATCTGGCTGAAATCGACCAGCAGGCCCAAGTTATGTTTTCTCAGCTTGTAAAACAAATAGCAGGTCACGAGAAGATTACGGAACATTTGAAGGAAAGTAATCAGCTTGAATGGGTAAGAAAAATGAATAATGTTCAGAATAGAGCAGTAGAGATTGTCAATACTAATTTAATTTACACATAATTAAGAAGATAGCAGGACGGTAACCATCGTCCTGCTATCTTCTTATTACACAGCAGCATTTCTCATGAATATATGAGTACAACTTGCTCTTTCGTTTAAAGTGTGTTATGATATAAGCAGTTCTGATGAATGGAGCACCAAAATGACTATTAGCTATGATAAATTATGGAAACTGCTTATAGATAAAAAGATGAATCGTACAGATTTGAAAAATGCTGCAGGCGTTAGTTTTAATGTGTTGGCTAAAATGAGCCGTAATGAATTCGTTTCTTTGGAGAGCCTTTGTAAAATTTGCTCTGCTTTAACCTGTGACATTGGTGATGTGATGGAGTTTATTGAAAATGAACCTACTTGATTTTACCATTCAAACTACGAACCAATATATTGACCAAATACCGAAATCTCAGCGAAAAAAGTATGGTCAGTTCTTTACAAGCAAAGAAACAGCCATATTTATGGCTGACTTATTTGACGTACCTGCCGGTAAAACAACATTGCATATTCTTGATCCCGGAGCGGGTTCTGGAATACTATCAATTGCTCTGCTTGAAAGATTGCAAGGGATACCTCAACTTAAATCTGTCCATTTGGTTTGTTATGAAAACGATTCAAAAATTATCGAGTTATTAAAAACCAACTTAGATTGGGTCTGCCAAAATTCAACCATTCAAATCAACTATGAAATTCGGGAAGACAATTATATTTTAAGCCAAATATTGGACTATAGTGGAATGATTGGGGCAAATCCGAGCCCCTTAAAATATGATATGGTGGTTAGCAACCCGCCATATATGAAAATGACTAAGGACTCTCCAGAAGCAAAAGCAATGCCTGATGTTTGCTATGGCGCACCTAATTTATATTTTCTTTTTGCTGCTATGGGTTTGTTTAATCTCATTCATAACGGCGAATTGGTATATATCATCCCTCGTTCTTGGACATCAGGGGCTTATTTTAAAAGGTTCCGTCAAAAATTTTTGAGCGAAGGTACTTTACAACATATTCACCTATTTGTTAGGCCTTGTTTGAAAAATAGCGAGGAGTAGGCTAAATCAACAAAATAGCAA
>CAOKLO010000049.1 GCA_948469375.1 uncultured bacterium
ACTCCCACGCCTGCCTGTCCTCCGGGCGGTCAAGGTCAAAGCGGAGGGTCATCTTATGAAACAGCTCCTTTCTCTATCCCAATAGTACAAGAAAAAAGAAACGGTTTCAAATGTACAAACAGCCGGGGGCATAGATTGAAAGCACTATCACTATGTAGGACGGCTTTTCAGCCGTCCCACCCCATTCAAGGGGTTAAAAGGTCTTACTCAATATCCTCCTTTTTCTTTCGGCCCTGGAAATACCCCACCCCGCAGGCCCCAGCGCCCAGGACGGAAACGCCCATCAGCGCCGCCCACAGCGCGGGGTTGCTGTCGTCCCCGGTCTTGGGCGTGTCCCGGAGTTCATTGTGCATCTCCACTGTGGTGACGGAATTATTCAGCACACCGGCTGTCTTATCGGCGGGCAGCACATAGGCGGCGGATTTCTCATTCAGCACCTCGGACACCCGGTACTCCCCGATGCGCAGGCCCTCAATAACGATCTCGCCCGCCTCATTGGTGGTAAATACCTGCTCATAACCGTTCGGCCCGGTGACACGGAAGGAGAAGCCATCCACATTCTTGTCGGAGGAAGTCTTGACAATCCTCAAGCTGCCCACCTGGGCCGTGTTCGCAAAGCCTACTCCGGCCTTGTTCTCTACCGTGACCAGACTGCCATGCTCGGTAATCTCAAAATAATAGGCGTTCTCATCCAGACAGAAGCCCTCCGGCGCGGTGCGCTCCTTCACAAAATGCCCGCCGTACTCCACGCCGCTCATCTCGTACACACCAACGCTGGTTTCGGTGAGCGTACCCACCAGCTTATCCTCGGCGTCCAGCTCCTTGTTGCCGTTGATGTCCTGGTACACGTCAAATTCCGCGCCGGACAGTTTATTATCCGGGTAGTCCTCATCCACTTTGGTGAGCCGGACGGTGCCCCGGATGCGGGTGTTCTCCACCTCAACTTCGATTACCGCGCCATCCTCACTGATTTCCACGGGGTAGGACACTTCGGACAGCAGGAAGCCGATGGGACTGGCAATCTCGCGCACCAGCCAATTTCCGTAGGGCACACGGTCAAACTGGAAGCTGCCATCTTCCCCGGAAACGGCAGTCATGAGGGCATTGTCGGCGGTAAACTCACTTTCATCCGCACGGAACAGCCCCAGCAGCGCCCAATCCAGTGGCGTACCGTCATCGTCCTTTTTCAGCCCATGGACGCTGCCGTAAATCAGGCGGTTGCCGATGGCCGCGCCGCCGTTGGCCTTGATCTCCACCAGCGCCGTGTCCTGACCGGCGTACTCAAACACCACGGGATATTTCTCATCGGACAGGATATAGTGGCTGTCGGTGGCTCGCTCTTTCAGATAGAAGCTGCCCATGGGGAGGTCGGTGGCGGCGGTGCCGTGGCCGTTCTCATCCACGGAGATGATTTCAATAAGCCCATCGGAGGGAATCATGGAGCCGTCTGCGGCGGTCAGATTCTCGGCGGCATACAGGCCAAAGGTGACGGCGGTGATCTCGCCGTTCATGCCGATGCCGAACAGCTCATTTTGCTCCATAGCCTTTTCCAGCGTGACAGACACCTTCTGCCGCTGGTTGGTGATGCTGGCGGCGGTTTCAGTGACCTCCACCTCCTGTCCGGCGTAGGTCAGCTCCACCGAATGGGCCTCTTTGCTTACCACCATGCCAGAGGGGGCGGTCACTTCCCGGATTTCAAATTTGCCCAGGTAAAGGGACTTGCTCTCGGCGGTGCCAGCCGCCCCGGTGGTCAGGGTGTCCACCACCTCGCCAGTGGAATAGCGCAGGGTGCCGTCCGGGGTGTAGATGTCCTCGGCGGCGGTAATCTGGAACACAGCGCCGGAAAGCCCCTGGGCCGTGTAGACGGGCTGGTAGACGCCCCCGTTTTCGGTTACGGTGGAGAACACCTCGCCGGTTTTGCTGACCTTGATAACGCCCTTCTGCGCCGTGTTCGCCTTGACCACTTCCACCAGGAAAATGGGGCCTTCCTTGATGGCGTTTTCCTCGGTCACATCAAAGGAAACGGGGGTGCTGTCGAGGACATAGCCCAGGGGCGCGGCCACCTCCACCAGCGAATAGCCAGTGCCAAATTCCAGGGCTTCGGGGGTAATCAGACAGCCCTCGGCGTTGGTATAAAAGGTGTCGATAGTAGTCACTTCGGGATAGGTGAAGGTCTGCGTCACCTTGGAACCGTCCGGGCGGTAGAGCTGGAAGCCCGCCCCGGCATAGGGGATGGTCTTGCCGGTTTCGGCGTCCTTCTTGACGATCTTGATATAACTCTCAAACATGGCGTTGTTTGCCAGATAGCGGTACACCTGTCCGTCTCTGGCGATATACACGTCAAAGTCGGGCAGAAGCTCCCGGCCCTCCCAGCCGCGCACCTGATGGACGGTGTAAACACCGTAGGGCAGGGCCTTGGTCTGGGCAAAACCGTTGCCGTCGCAGGTGAGATAGTCCCGCTCTGATGCCTTTGCCCCGTCATAGCTGCCGGAGGATTTCAGATAGACGGCAAACTCCGCCCCGGCCTCCGGGGTTTCCAACTGTGTCTCGCCGCTGTCGGTGTGCTTGATGATGGCGATGCTGCCCTTGATGACCTGCTCGGTCACATCCATAGAAATGCTGTTGTATTCAGCGGTGTAATGCCGGGGTTCCGCGCCGACATGGTGGCTGGCGCTGTCCAGCAAATAGCCCTCGGAGGGGGTGATCTCACGAATACTCCAACCATCACCGCAGGGATAGTAGTCGGTGGTAAACCGGCCTGCGGCATCGGTGGTGTAGGTGTCGATCAGCGTGTCTCCCTGATACACACCGTAGGTGGCACCGGCAAGGGAAGCGTCCCCCTGGGCGCTGCCAGTTTCGCTGTCCCGTTTGGTCACGGTGGCGTTCCATTTCTTGAGTTGGTTTTCAAAGGTCTTTCGTGTGACGGTTTTCCACTCGATGGCTACGCTCTGATTGCTGGGGATAACATAGCGCTCCGGCACATCCACTTCCTCCAGGGTATAGCCGGTTCCGACCAGTACGTTGCGGAAATAGGCCCGGCCCGAATCGTCCACCACGGCATACTCGTCTACGATAGCGCCGGACAGGGACGTGCCATAGAGGTGGAATTTCGTGCCCTCTGCCAGACCGTCCTCGGCAGTCTTGTGAACAACAACATCGCCTCTGCGGAGGGTATTATTGAATGTGACCGTTGTTGTCTGTCCAGAAATGACCGTGATCTGGTGGCTTTCCTGGGGTTTATATTGGTCAAAAACCTGTTCGGAAACAGTGTAGACGCCGGGAGCGATGCTGTTGAGCTGGATTTCCCCGGCGCTGTTGGTGTAGACCGTCCTGTTAAGGCCGTTGCCGGTGACATTGAACGCAATGCCCGCCACATTCCCGTCCTCGGCAGTTTTTACGATCTTCATGCTGCCCAGGCTGATTTTCACATTGAGATAGCCTTTGATGGGGTCGGTGACAGACTGTGCATAGGTCACAAGGTCTTGCTTTGTCCCATCCGGCCCAATATGGCCGTCCGTCCAGGTAACAATACCCCGGCGCTGGGCGTTGTTTTTGGCGGCGGTAATGGTAACGGGGCCGTCTGTCGTTGTTTCGGCGGTGATGGTCAGCTTGTTGCCGCTGACGGAGCAGTAAACGCGGGGAGCAGAAGCGGAAAAGGTATAATTGCCCAGGACGTTGTTGGTGTCGGTCAGCGTGGCGCTATACCTTGCGCCGTCCCAAGTCAGCTCAACGTCCTGCGCCTTGCTGGTGCTGCGGGCAAAGAAGCTGGGCAGTTTGGAGTGGGTCTGAACATTGGCGGCAATGCTGTTGTAGTAGTTCATGATTTTGTCACGCAGGGGATGGTCGGCGCTGATCTGGTCGATCACCGCAGCGTAGCCGCCGGTGCTGACCTTATTGAACGCGGCGTCGCGCTCACCGACGACCGTTTCCCAAATCAGGAGCTGGGTCGCCATTGCGTGGGCCAGCTTATTTCCGCCCTCATTCTGCGTAAGCCAGTTGGTGGAAACGGTGTCCGTGTAGCCGTACTGCATAATGCGGCCAATGAGCAGCTTAATGTCATCGGGCGTGATGGTCTTGTTGTAGCTGGCCGGGTAGTTGTCCCAAAAATCCTCGCCCCGGTCTACCAGCTTATCGCCCGTATCCAGACGGATACCGGGTTCGATGCAGTAGCAGACAGGCCCCGTGTAGGTTCCTACTGTGCGCACGATGGTCTGGCGGGACGAACTGGACGACCACCCGTTCATATAGGTCAGGTTCTCATGGCCCCAGGTGCCTTTGCGGTAGTTTACATCGCCGTCACGGGGGAAGCCGATCAAATAGACCTCCGATTCTGTCCCAGCGGCAGAGGCCGGGGTGACAATGGAGCTGGCAATGGTGGTGAAGCACAGCAGGAACGCCAGAAACAGCGCCGTGCTCCGTTTGAAAATGCTGGTTTTCATGTGGTATTTCCTCCTTTTTTGCACAAAAAAAGACGCACCGTTTGATAGGTGCGTCCTTTGGGTGGGATGTTGATTTTTTAGGCGTAACCGATATACAGGTCATAGCTGCCGTCGCCGCGAGGCTCGGCCCAAATCCACACGTCTGTGATGCTCTCATCCCTGGCGTAGCGGTTCAGGCGGCTTTGGACATCCCGTTCCAGGCAGGTGCAGTAAGCGCCCGCTGTGATGGGGTTATCCCAGCAGTCCACAGCAGTGGCGTCCAGGTTCAGGCCCGCGTCCCTGGCATAGTTCTGAGCGTAGCCGATCCAGTGGTCGATGCTGAATGTGGGGTCAGCAGGTGCGGGCGGCGGGGTTTCCGCTGGTGGGGCGGGCGTCGGTGCAGGTTCCGGCTCCGGGACTGCGCTGGGCGTAGGGCTGGGGCTTTCCCCGGTGCCCTTCTGCGTGGTCGCGCTGAATGTGATGGTGGTCTGCTTGGGCGGCGGGGTTTCCTCCACCACAGGGGCCGGGGCTGGGGTTTCCCTGGGTGCCGGTGCCAGGGCTGTGTCCGGCACAGGGCTGGCGGACGGCTTGGCCGGGAGTTCCGGGCTGGGCGTGGGTTTCTCGCTGGCTGCGCTGTCCTCCGGGCTATCACCCACGGGCAATTTATTACTGGCTGAAAAAGAAACAGGTTCGTTTTCAACGGCCTTGGTGGGGGATGCGGAAAGTTCCGGCGTAGTTACTGCCGCTGGTTGGGGCGGGCAGTTCTCTGACTGGATGGGGCCAGCGGTTCCGGCACAGCCGGTCAAGGTGAGAATGAGCGTAGCCGCTGTGATGCTCCACAATACTTTTTTCATGGCTCTTGCCTCCTTTGGCCCCATTTTAGGGTATGGGGCCAACTTTCGCAAAGGTACAAGCCGCAAGTATCGCAGAGTGCTTTTTTCAGCAGGTACAGCAGGTTTGGAGGGGGAGAGTGCGAGAGGGGGAGGGCGTGGAAAGTGCCAGGGCCGCAAAAGGGCAGACTGCCCCCCAGGTGTAAAATTCATCGTTCCATCTCCCTTTGCCGCCTGCGGTACATCTCCAAAGCCTTTACGATGGTGTCCTCGATCTTCTGCGCGGGCGTCCCCGGCGAGAAAAATTTGCTGATGCGGTCTTTGGGCATTTTGAATTGTTCTACCTGGTTGGGTTTTTCCTCCTGCAAGATGGACTGGATTACGCCGGAGTTCAGTTTGCCCTTTTCGGAAAAGTCCCGTATTTTGATGGCTTGGGCGTGGGAAGGGGTGCAGTCCTCGCTCTCCATAGCCTCCAACAAAGCGTTCTGCTCGTTCTGTGGTAGATAGGACAACTCCACAGCGGGGCGCAGAGCCATTTGCAGTTTGTCATTCTCTTTCAGCACAGAATTGTCTACCATGTCCAGCAGTTCAGGGATAAGGTTGGTCAGGCGGATATATTTGCGGATTTGTTCATGGCTTTCACCTGATTGTTCTGCTAAAATATCTCTTGATTTCTTCCCATCCAACTTGTGCAACGGTGTTGCACAAGTTAAATCCGTTCGCTGTCCCTGCCGCTTCATGGCGTCCAGCTTCATTTTGTAAGCAAATGCCTTTTCCGAGGGCAGAACGCGCTCCCGTTGGAGGTTGCTGTCCACCATGATAATGATGGCTTCATCATCGGTCAGCTCCCGGACGATGCAGGGCACCGTGGGCAGTTCCGCCAGCTCCGACGCAAACTTGCGGCGGTGGCCGGACACCATCTGATAACTGCCGTCCGGCATGGGCCGCACCAGCACGGGGAGAGGACGCCCCGCTCCCTGACGCTCTCCACCATCTGCTCCATTTCCTCGTCCATCCGCACCTTGAACGGGTGGTCGGGAAAGTCGCTGATCTCGGCGGCGGGCAGGTCGGTCACATAGCTGCGCTGGGCGTTGTCCCGTTCCTCCTGGGTGGAGAACAGGTCGTTATAAGCCTCGTTCAGCCCCAGGTCGATTGCGGTTCCTTTGCTCAAGGACGCTCACCTCCTCCACCAGCGCGGTATACGCCGCCGCCACCTTCCCCTTGCCGTCATGGGCGAAAATGCTCTTTCCCTCCACGCTGCACTCCGCCGCCCGGACAGAAAAGGGTATCTCCGTGTCCAATACCCTGAGATTGCTCCCGGTCTGCCGCAGGGCGGCGATGATGCTTTTGGCGTTGTTGGTGCGATTGTCCACCATGGTCAGCAGGATACCGTCAATTTTGAGGGCCGGATTGATCTGCCGCCTGACCTTGGCAACTGATCCCATCAGTAATTTCAAGCCTTTGGTGGACAGGTAGTTGGCCTGACAGGGAATGAGAACGCTGTCCGCCGCTGCCAGGGCGTTGATGGTCAGCATACCCAGCGAGGGCATACAGTCAATGAGAACGTAGTCATAGTCCCGCTTGACCGCCCCCAGGTAGCTGCGCAGCACAAACTCCCGGCTCATGGTGTTCACAAGGCTCACCTCAAAACTGGACAGGCCAATGTTGGAGGGCACCAGATCGACGCCCTCAATGTCCTTCAAGATGCCATTATCCCGTGGCGAGAGATTGCCGTTGTCCACAACGACTTGCATCAGGTCGGAGATGGTCGTGTCCAACTCGTCCGGGTTCTTTACGCCCAGGCTCACCGTAAGACTGCCCTGGGGGTCTGTATCAACCAGCAGTACCTTTTTCCCTTGCTGTGCCAGCCCCACGCCCAGGTTGACCGTCGTGGTGGTCTTGCCGACGCCGCCTTTCTGATTGGTGACAGCAATGACTTTGCATTTGTCCATGGGGTTTTTCCTCCTTTCTGCGGAAATCATCATAGCCGCCCGCGCCATAGGGTGCAGACGGCTATGTAAACGGGCCGCGGTTCCGGCCTTTTGAGCGGGCCGATTTATGTAATAAGTGCAATCCCGGTTATCCTTGTACCGCAATCGCCCGCATTTGAGATTAGCAAAATCAAGGGGGTACTTTTTTCTCAAATTAGCTGGAGGGCGCATTTGGGGCCTGAAAATACGAAATCCCTGCTAATTTTATTAGCAGGGAGCCGGAAAGCGTTATTGTTGGCGAAACAGAGGGGATTTGCTCTTTTTTGATACGCTTATGGGTTGGGTGAGGTCTGCTAATAGGCTTGCTAATAAGCCTTATCGTCAAAGTGCAGTTTTCATTCAAAATGCCAATCAATTTTTGGAAACAGAAAAGCGCCAATTTCTTGATTTTCAAGGCGAAAATCCAACGAAATTGGCGCTCACTTTGGCACCCCGAACTGGATTCGAACCAGCGGCCTTCCGCTTAGGAGGCGGACGCTCTATCCATCTGAGCTATCGGGGCTTATTGACTTGTATGAGGTAACTTGAACCGGCGCAATCCACATCAGAGGAAAAGGCGGATGAACCTATTTGTGCTTAGGAGGCGAATGCTCTGTCCCCTGAGCTGCCGGGGCATATAACGCTGTCAAGCGCAATCTATTGTACTCAATTTCTCGCCATATGTCAATGCGGCACAAGAAATTTTCTAAAAAGTCCTGCAATTCCGCTTTTCCGACTGTTGCAATCGTAGGAAGCAGAGGATATAATACTGTCTTGTGTTTGAAAAGGATTCTAACATTCAGATAGAAGGTAGGAATATGCAAAACGAAAAGCTGAGAAATATTGCCATCATTGCCCACGTGGACCACGGCAAAACCACGCTTGTTGACGAGATGCTCAAGCAGGGCGGCATCTACCGGGAGAACCAGGCCACCGTGGAGCGGGTCATGGACTCCAACGACCTGGAGCGGGAGCGGGGCATTACCATCCTGGCCAAAAACACTGCCGTCCACTACAAGGACACCAAGATCAACATCGTGGACACCCCGGGCCACGCCGATTTCGGCGGCGAGGTGGAGCGCATTTTGAAAATGGTCAACGGCGTCATCCTGCTGGTGGACGCCGCCGAGGGCCCCATGCCCCAGACCCGGTTTGTGCTGTCCAAGGCCCTGGAGCTGGGCCACAAGGTCATCGTGGTTGTGAACAAGATCGACCGCCCCGACCAGCGCATTCACGAGGTCATGGACGAGGTGCTGGAGCTTCTGCTGGACCTGAACGCCACCGACGAGCAGTTTGAATCCCCCACCCTGTTCTGCTCCGGGCGGCAGGGTACCGCCAGCTATTCCCCCGACGTGGCGGGCACCGACCTGGTGCCCCTGTTCGAGACCATTCTGGACTATATCCCCGCCCCGGACTGCGACCCGGAGGCGCCCTTCCAGATGCTGGTCTCCTCCATCGACTACAACGAGTTCGTGGGCCGCATCGCCGTGGGCCGCATTGAGCGGGGTACGGTGAAGCAGAACCAGGAGATCGCGGTGTGCAACTACCACAAGCAGGACGAGGCCCCCAAGAAGGCCAAGGCCACCGCCCTGTACACCTTCGACGGCCTGGCCCGCACTCCGGTGACCGAGGCCAAGGCGGGCGAGATCGTCGCCATGAGCGGCATCGGGGACATCACCATCGGAGATACCATCTGTATTCCCTCCAATCCTGAGCCCATCGAGTTTGTGAAGATCTCCGCCCCTACGCTGGAAATGACCTTCTCCGTCAACGACTCCCCCTTCGCCGGACGGGAGGGCAAGTACGTCACCAGCCGCCAGCTCCGGGACCGGCTGTTCCGGGAGACGCTGAAGGACGTGTCCCTCCGGGTCACCGAGATGGAGAACTACACCGACGCCTTCAACGTGGCGGGCCGGGGCGAGATGTCCCTGTCCATCCTCATCGAGACCATGCGCCGGGAGGGCTACGAGTTCCAGGTGTCCCCCCCTCGCGTGGTCTACCAGGAGGTGGAGGGCAAGAAGTGCGAGCCCATCGAGCGGGTGGTGATCGACGTGCCCGCCGACTGCGTGGGGGCCGTGATGGAGAAGCTGGGGTCTCGGAAGGGCGAGTTCTTGTCCATGGACCCCGTGGGCAGCCGGACCAAGCTGGAATTCCTGGTGCCCTCCCGGGGCCTGTTCGGCTACCGCAACGAGTTTTTGACCGACACCAAGGGCGAGGGCATCATGGCCTCCGTCTTTGAGAAGTACGCCCCCTTCAAGGGGGACATCCAGCGCCGGAACACCGGCTCCCTGGTGGCTCATGAGACGGGCGAGTCCGTGACCTACGGTCTGTTTGCCGCCCAGGAGCGGGGCGCGCTGTTCATCGGCGCGGGCGTGCCGGTGTACGAGGGCATGGTTGTCGGAGTGTGCCCTAAGATGGAGGACATCTCCGTCAACGTGTGCAAGAAGAAGCAGCTCACCAACATGCGGGCCTCCGGCTCGGACGAGGCCCTGCGTCTGGTGCCCCCCAAGTCCATGAGCCTGGAGCAGTGCCTGGAATTTTTGGCGGACGACGAGCTGCTGGAGGTCACGCCGGAAAACCTGCGTCTGCGCAAGCGCATTTTGAACCACGAGAAACGGATGAAGGCCCTTAAGGGCGGGAAATCCTGACAAAAAAGGAGCGGCAAGGGTTTAACCCCTGCCGCTCCTCTTTTATTCAGAATCAACCCAGCTTTTCAGCATGAAACCCCTTCCTTTTGCTCCGTGTTACAGCGTCATGGTAATCCCGCCCTCGTCGGACAGGCCGTCCTTCTTGAGCATGTTCTCCAGCACCTCCACGTCCGACGTGATGTCCATGGCCTCGTCCTGGAACAGCTTATCGAGCTGCTTCTCGAACCCGGACACCACCTGGTCCATCATGTCCTCGATGCGCTTTTTGGCGGCGGAGATGTTCTGCCCCTCGATGCCCTGGGCGTCCAGCTGGGCGTATGCCCGCAGAATCTTCAAGGTGGTGGGCAGATAGTAGTTCAGGAAGGTGCGCAGTTGGCTCTCCTTGTTGGGGTGGGATTTCTGGTAATTCAAAATCTTCCCCGTGATCTCCTCAATGCGGTCGATTTTGGCGCTCATCACCTCGTCGGGGATCTCGTCGTTGACCTGACGGATCTCCCGCAGGATGTCGTCCTCCCGGGCGGCGGCCTGCTGGGGGGTCTCCTCCTGGACGGGCGGGGCCTCCCGCTTGGGCTCGGGGGCGTGGTAGCCCATCTCGGTGAGATACAGCTTGCCCTCGGCCAAATCCAGATAGCCCGTGGGCAAAAGGCCCTTGGCCAGCATACGCCGCAGGTCCTTGCACAGCTTGCTGACGGGCAGGCCGAAGGCGGCGGCCATGGGAGCCAAAGCCACCTCCCGGTTTGCCCCGATGTAGGCCAGATAGTTGAGGTAGCGCTCGTTGCGCCGCCCTTTGCTGACGCCGGAGGCCAGCATACCGATGCCGCCGGTCATAAACATCAGGCAGCTCACAATGGGGACCAGCAGCGGCCACATCATCCCCCAGGGGGTGTAGGAAAATTCTGAAAGGAATACCGTTAATATGGTCAGCGCACCCAGGCCGAAGATCCCGGCGAGAATGCCGCCGCCGATGATAAGGCCCTTGCCGCTGCTGCCCATCAGCTTGGATTGCCTGCGGTTTCGTTTGCGTGCCTCGCCGGGGTCCTGGGCGCTCCAGGCGTCGGCCCGGGATTTTTCCTCCCACGGCTCCGCCTTGGGCTGAGAGCGCTTTTTCTGCTGGGACTGGCCGGGTTGTCCATATTGATAGGTCCCAGCCTCCGTGCCGCTATTATAGGTCCGGGACTGCTCCTGCTGGGTCGGGCCCTGGGCCTGCCTGTACTGGGCGGAGCCCGTCCCGGTATTCTGCCCCTGCTGTCCGCCCTTTCCGGCGGTGAAAAAGTCCTGGCCAAAGGTCTGCTCAAAGGTAGCCCTGGCCCGGTTCGCGGCGTTTTTGGCCTCCCGCTTGTACCGCTGCTTATCGCCGTTGGACATTTTCGCCAGCTTGCTCAGCAGCCAGACCACGCCGATGATTTTGCAGATTGGGAAGGGCAGAATAAACAGTAAAAAGCCGATGCCCGCCCATTCGCCCCAATCGCTGGATTTTTTCGGGGGTCTTTGCCCGCCGGGCGGGGTGGTACCCCTGCCGGAGCCGTAGCTGTAATTGTAGTGGTAGGTATTGTTCTGCTGTGAAGCGTTCTGCGGGTCCTGCCCGCCGGAGCCGAAGCCGTCCGCCATGGTGATCCCCCTCTCCAAGGTTCGGTGAATGAAAATCATTATATACTTTTTCCGCGGCGCTGTAAATACGCTGGAAGCTTAATTTTTTATTTAGTTAAAGCTTCCAGGCCGCGCCGGCTCTTCATATCTGCGCTCCCTTGCGCATATACATTTGCCTGTGACGAGAACCACAGTTGGGAGTGTTGTCAGTGAAGGGGAATATGGAAGAGCGCGCCCAGGAGCTGGCGCTGTACATCATCGAAAACAAGACCACCGTCCGGGCCGCCGCCACCCGCTTCGGCATCAGCAAGTCCACCGTCCACAAGGACCTGAGCGAACGCCTGCCCGCCGTCAACCGGGGGCTGTACCAGCAGGTAAAGGAGATCCTCAACGAGAACAAGGCGGAGCGCCATATACGGGGCGGAATTGCCACAAGAAAAAAATACAAAGGGGAATAAAAGAGGGCGGGCCTTTTGCAAGGTCCGCCCTTTCGTGTCAAACGAGAGGCTCAGTGGTGGCAGCCGTGATGTCCGCCGTGATAGCCGCCGGAGGCGGCGGGGGCCTGGGAGACCAGACAGCTTCCGTCACAATAGCCGTAGGCGTGGTCCGCACCGCAGTAGGTCACGCCGTTGTGAACGTGGCGTCCGGCCAGGGCGCAGCCCTCCGCCTCGCACAGCGGATAGCAGCCTCCGCCGCACAGGCCCTGACCGTGGGTGTGGCCGCAGTACAGGGTCCGGCTGTGATAGTGCCAGCCGGTGCGGGTACAGTCCTCCGCCGCGCAGGGCTGGGCGGCCCGGCGTCCGCCGTGACAGCCGCCATGAGCAAAGGCGGTGGGGACCAGCAGGGAGACGGCGCATGCAGCCGCCAAGACGGAGAGCAGGAAACGCTTGACAAACATGATGGTTCGACCTCCAATAATGAACTGTCAAAAATTTGGATTGCAACTATTGCCATCATAACACACCGGGAGATGGAAAACAATACCCTAAAGAATATTTTTCAAGCCCCTACACGGCCTCCCGCAGGTCTGGGAGCGTCACGTCCCGGACCCACTTCCCGGTGCGGAAGCGGCCGAAGCCGATGAAGCTTTTCACCACGCTTTCACTCATCATAGCCAGGTATACCCAGACAATACCCGCCTGGAGCACCACGCCCGCCAGAGCGGCCAGGGGGATGGCCACCACCCACAGGGGGGCCAGGTCGATGATGGTGGCCGTGCGCACATCGCCGCCGCCCCGGAGCACGCCCACAATATTGGTGGTGTCGAAGGAGCGCAGGGGCAGGAAGCAGAACACCAGCGTCAGCATCATGGTGCAGATATCCCCCGCCGACGGGCTGAGCTTAAACAGGGGGTAGAGCACCGGAATGATGAAGAAATACAGCAGCGCCAAAAACGCCGCCCCTGCCGCAATGCCAAACAGGAAGGCCAGCGCGTCCAGCAGCGCCCCCAGGGCGTACACCTTGTCCGCGTTGCCTGAGCCGATTTCCTGGCCCACCAGGATGGCGGCGGTGCCCGCGATGGCGAACACGCCCACAGTGCACAGGTTGGTGATGTTGCCCGCGATGGCGTAGGCGGCCAGGATCTCCTCCGAGCCGTCCATGTGGCCCATAATGGTGGGGAAGATGGAGGTGCCCAGTCCCCAGAAGGTCTCGTTGCACATTACCGGGGTGGCAAAGCGGATAAACCGCCGGGTCATCTTCCCGCCGGGGCGGAACAGCAGAGCGGGGTCGATGCGGAAATTTCTGTCCAGCACGGCCCAGCCCACGGCGATGGCGCAGGACAGCACCCGGGCCAGCAGGGTGGCCAGGGCCGCGCCCTCCACGCCCAGGCGGGGCGCGCCCAGGTTGCCGAAAATAAACACCCAGTTCAGGAAGGTGTTGCAGGCCATGGACACGGCCAGAATATACAGTCCCCGCTTGGGGTCGCCCATAGCCCGGTGGACGCCGTTGTAAACCTGAACGAAGCTGTCGAAGAAATAGGACCAGCCCACAATGCGGGCGTACCGTGCGGCGGTGGCGATCACATGGGCGTCCTTGCCGAACAGGCTCATGAATTGGTTGGGGAAGAGGCCCATAATCAGGGCGAAGCCCAATCCGATGGCCCCGGCGGCATACATACCGATGCCCATCACCCGGTTGATGGCCTTCATGTCCCCCTTGCCCCAGTACTGGCTGATGAGGACGGAGGACCCGCTCTGAATGCCGAACATCATGAGCTGGACCACGAACACGGGGATGTTGGCCAGCGTCACCCCGGCCAGAGGGCCCTGACCCATGGTGCCAACCATAAAGGTGTCCACCAGGCCCAGGGAATTGGTGATTAGGTTTTGAAGCAGGATGGGCAGGGCCAATGCCAGTAATTTGCGGTAAAAGCCCGCTTCCCGCTGGAATAGCTTGAACATGTTGGTCGGAAGCTCCTTTGCGCACCGGCCGGTTTTGCCGGTGATGGTTTATGATAGGGTGGTAAACAGGCTGTCCGCCGCGTCCTTAAGGGCGTCGGCCAGCGCGTCGGCCTCCTCCTTGGTGGAGTCCGGGGAGAAGGACAGCCGCAGGGCCCCGTCCAGCCAGGGCTTGGGCAGGTTCATGGCGGCGAATACGTGGCTTGGCTTCCCTTTATGGCAGGCGGAGCCGGAGGAGATGCACACGCCCCGATCTCCCAGCACCCGGACGACGACCTCGCTTTTGTAGCCGGGCAGGGTGACGGCGCAGATGTGGGGCGCGTCGCCCTGTGAGATGACCTCCAGCTTGGGGACGGCCTCCTTTAAGTTGGAAAGGGTGTATTCCTTTATGGCGGCGGCCCGCTCCAACCGCCCCGGGTCCGCCCCGTTGGCCCGGACGGCGGCGGCGAAACCGGCGATCTGCGCCGTGGCCTCGGTGCCGGAGCGCAGGCCCTCCTCCTGACCGCCCCCGGTGAGCAGGGGGCGCAGGCGGACGCCCTTTTTAATGTACAGCGCCCCGATGCCCTTTGGCCCGCCCACCTTGTGGCCGCTGACGGTCACCAGGTCCGCGCCCAGGCGGGCCAGAAGGGACCGCGTCTTCAAAAAGCCCTGCACCGCGTCGCAGTGGAACAGGATGGAGGCGTCAAAGGCTTTCACGGCTTTCACGCACTCGGCCACGGGCAGAGTCACGCCCGTCTCATTGTTCACCAGCATCATGGACACCAGCGCCGTGTCCGGCCGCAGGGCGGCGGTGAGCTGTTCTACGGTGATCCGCCCCGCCCGGTCCGGTTTCAGGTACGTGACCTCGCACCCCTGCCGCTCCAGGTCCTTGCAGGTCTCCAGCACGGCGGCGTGCTCGACGGCAGTGGTGACGATGTGCTTCCCCTTCCGGCGGTTGGCCTCCACCCCCCGGCGGATGGCCCAGTTGTCGCCCTCGGTGCCGCAGGAGGTAAAAAACAGCTCTGCTGGAGAACACCCGAAGGCTTTGGCAACGGTTTCCCGGTCTGCCTTCACCCGCAGGGCGGCTTGCCGCCCATATTCGTAGCGGGAGGAGGGGTTGCCGAACTGGCCCAAAGACTCCACCATAGCCTGGACGGCCTCCGGTTTCACAGGGGTGGTGGCGGCGTAATCAAAATAAATCAGACGGTCCATGACGGTTTCCTCCCAGGCGCATTTTGTGACAGTCCTTGTATTGTACTGTTTCCCGCCGGGAAAGTCAACGGGGCGGCGGTGTTCCATTTGTTAAGTTTCCGCCCCGATTGCCGATATAACCTGTAGATAAATGCCAACGGGCGCGGGTTTGCGCCCGTTGGGCTGAAGGAGGCTTTCCGATGTCTGATTTAGCAGCAAGCTCCGCCTCTGCCCACGTGACTGGGGCGTATGCCGCTTACATGAGCAAATTTGAGCCTGAAAAGCGCAAGCTGGACTTCTCCAACGCCGTCCAGCTGGACGTAGTAGAGCGGCTGCCCGATGAGGACGGCTGGCAGAAGCTTTGGGGCGTTGAGACCACCGAGACGACGGCCGAGGACGGGACTGTCACCCGAACCGCGTCCGGGCGCGCGAATATCATCGGCTGCAACGGCTTCCACTACCGGGGCTCTGCGGCGTTCAGCGTCAGCGTAACCTTCGATCCCACCAGCTATGAGGAGGGCCAGCTCAGCGGCGGGGTGGACCTGATGGCCGCGGCCTATGAGGCCCGGAAACAGGCCCTGCGGGACAGCTTTTCCGGATGGGAGCTCCAGGAGCAGAACGAAAAGCTGGACGCCTCCTACCAGGAGGCAAAGGACGAGACCGCAAGCTCCTTTGCCCAGCTGGTGGGCGTTTCCCTGGAGGCCAAGGGCCAGGTGGGGCAGGTGCAGAAAATCTATGACAGCGTACAGGCCGCCTTCGCGTCCTTTGAGGCAAAGTACCGCTCCGTGGCCCTCAGCAGTCCCAACGGCTGGGCCAAGGCCGGAGTGCTTGAGGCGGCGGTCAGCCTTCAGCGGCTGGGGGCCAGCCTCAAGCCGGAGGTCAGCAAGCGCAGCGGGCTGTATACGCTCCAGGAGCTGGAGCTCACCGCCGCCGGGGTGCGCCGGAGCTTGAGCATCAAGGCGTGACCGACGACTGGAACGGGAAAGCGTTGACATCCCGCGGCAATGGGTATATGATTCCAGTAAACCAATACAAAGGAGCTGTTTGCCATGATCCCCACCCCTGAGCAGGCCTGGGACCTTTTGTGTGAATTTAACGAAGGCGACTTCCACCGCAGGCACGCCCGCACCGTGGGCGACGTGCTGCGCTGGTTCGCCCAGGAGCTGGGCTATGGCGGCGACGCCGGCTTCTGGGAGGCCGTGGGCATCCTCCACGACCTGGACTTTGAGCGGTGGCCCGAGGAGCACTGTGTCAAGAGCCAGGAGCTCATGCGGGAGCGGGACATCGACGAGTCCGTCGTCCGCGCCACCGCCAGCCACGGGTACGGCCTGACCGTGGACATCAAGCCGGAACACCAGATGGAAAAGGTGCTCTTCGCCGTGGACGAGCTCACCGGGCTCATCGGCGCGGCAGCCCTCATGCGGCCCTCCAAGAGCGTCAGCGATCTGGAGGTCAAGTCGGTGAAGAAGAAGTACAAGGACAAGAAATTCGCCGCCGGGTGCTCCCGGGAGGTCATCCAGCAGGGCGCGGCCATGCTGGGCTGGGAGCTGGACGAGCTCATCGAAAAGACCATCCTGGCCATGCGCGCCAGCCCCAACGTGGACTGATGGAGCCCATCGCCCACATCCGCTCCGACTTCCCCACCAAGTTCGGCGTGCCCCGTCAGGCGGGGCTGGTGGAGGAGCTTCGGGCTGCCGTGGTGTTTGAGCCGCCCTACCGGGTCCCGGAGGCCCTGCGGGGGATTGACGGTTTCTCCCACCTGTGGCTCATTTGGGAGTTTTCCGAAAATAAGCGCGGCGGCTGGTCCCCCACCGTGCGCCCGCCCCGGCTGGGCGGCAATGTGCGTATGGGGGTGTTCGCCACCCGCTCGCCCTTCCGGCCCAACCCCATCGGACTGTCCTGTGTCCGGCTGGAAAGGGTGGAGCTGGATACCTCCGACGGCCCGGTGCTCCACATCTCTGGGGCGGACCTGGTGGACGGCACGCCCATCTTTGATATCAAGCCCTACATCCCCTATGCCGACTGCCATTCCGAGGCGGCGGGAGGCTTTGCTGGAACCGCTCCCGAGGGAGCGCTGACGGTGGACATACCGCCCCGCCTGCTGGAGCGGGTGCCCCCGGACCGCCGGGAGGCTTTGACCGGCGTGCTGGCCCAGGACCCCCGCCCCTCCTACCAGGACGACCCCCGGCGGGTGTATGGCTTTGGCTTTGCGGGGCTGGAGGTGCGTTTTACCGTGGAAAACGGTGTGCTCACCGTGGTGGATATCGTGAGATAAAGCCGGGGAACGTTTTCCCCGAGCACACAAGCAGGCCGGACGTCCTATCTGGGACGTCCGGCCTGTATTCCATCTCTGTGGGGGCTCTGCTTACGCCTGGTCCATGGGCGGAATCTCCGGCAGAGACAGCGCGTATACGTCGCTGAGCTCCGCCAGAAGCGCGAGGTAATCCTCGTCCATCAGCTCCGGCTGATAGACGATGGCGGCGGAGAGGTAGTATCCGTCCTGCTTGTAGTCCGCGTACAGCACCGCAATGCGGACGCGGGTCCGGTTCTCCTCATAGTAGGTCACCCGCTTGACGGCAATGTCGTACTCCTCAAAATACTCCGTCTCCGACGTGCCGTCCTCGTAAATATCCACGCCGGCGGACTCCAGCAGGCCGTAGGCCGAATCCACCACCGTTTCGGCATTGCCGCTGGTCTGGGGGGTGATGTTCACCGTCACCTCCATGCCGTGGGCGGCGGAGCGGATACCGTAACCGCCATCCAGGTACTCCGGGGCGTCGCTGTAGGGGACGTAGGCGTCCACATAGCCCGCCCGAGTGAGCATTCCCTCGGGGGCCTTGATATAACCTGTGCCAATGTAGTCACAACCCAGCTCGTCGGCCAGGTGGAACAGGGCGCGGGCCTCCTCGTCGGTGACGGCGCCCACGGCGTCCGGCGTGGGCGTGGGGGCGGGCGCCTGAGTATGAGAGGGCGAAGGCGCGGGGGACGGAGCGCCAAGCTGAGAGCCGCCCAGCATTTTGCCGAAGCCGCCGCCCACAAAGCCCAGGATGGCCGTCAGCAGCAGGCCCACCGCCAGCAGGTCCCAGCGGGCGGGAACGGGTCCTTCCGCGGGCTCCAGGCCCGGGCCGGGGGCAAAATTGGGATACGCCTTGGGGATGGATACCTTTTTTTCCTTGCCGCCCCCGGTGGAATAGACGCCCTTCCAGGCCCATTTGGTCTCCTTGTCGATGCGGAGATTGGTCAGCGGCGTCACCGCCAGGCTCAGATTGCTGCCCGGCATGACCTGTCCGCCGGCCAGCAGGTTGATCGCCCGCAGGGCGGAGGCCTTGGCCCGCTCCCGCTCCTCCTCGTTGAGCATATCCCACTGGAGGACCCGGACCACCCCGATTTTCTTGGTAAAGCGGTATGTATCCATGGTGTTCAGCATGGACGGGGACACCTTCCACAGCGTGCCGTTGACCCGGACCAGCAGCAGCGTGGCACAGTTGGTCAGCCGGGTGCAGGGCAGGGCGAAGCCCAGCATGATAAACACGGCGGCGGCGCACCCCAGCGACGCCAGGGAATAGGTAATGGCGGCGTCATTGTAAATGCACAGCACCAGCAGCACGACCATAGGCACGGCGGCCACAAGGGCGGCCAGCAGGGCGGACCTTTTCAGGGGGCGCATCCACTTGACCTCGCCCACATAAAAAACGGCGTCCGGCGTGCCCGGCTCCTGAGGGGAGGCCGTCCCGTTCTGGGGCAGGTCGGGCATGGCGGCGCTGCGCAGTCCGGCCACGATCATGGGCACCGCCCCCACCAGGGTGAACACATACAGCAGCACCAGGTCGGCCCAATAGGCGCGGCTTTCGATGACCCCGGCGTCCAGCAGGTTTGGAACGGCCTGGAAGCACGAGAACACATTGAGCTCCGCGGCGATGGCCACTGCCACGGCCCAGGTGAGCCGGTGGGCAAACCAGGTCATCACCAGCACCAGCACACAGGAGATGGCCGCACCCTTTTTGCTCAGCGTACCGCCCATCAGCTCGTAGCCCTTCAGCGCACCCACCGCCATGATGAGCCCCGTAAAGGCGGCGGTATACCCCAGCTGCCCCACGATCACGGTGCAGGCCACGCCAATCAGCGAGCCCAAAAACGCGCCCACCACGCCTGCCACTACATTTTCCCGCCTTTTCTTCGTTTCCTGTTCCACTTGAATGACCTCCCTTTCGATATGGCTGAAGGAATGCGGAATTCTTTCCGGCGCTTAGCCGCCGTGTTTGGCGGCGGCAATCCATCCGCCTGCGTTCATTTGTTTCCGGCGGCGCACTGTGCGCACCTCCGGCGCCGTCCGGCGGCCCGCGCAGTTCCCAGGTCCCTATGAAACGCGAATGTCCTCCCGGTCCGAGGAGGCAGCCGGGTCCGGAGCGGACCGGAGCCGTCCCCTTGTCCACAGGGCCAGCAGCGTGACGGCCAGGGCGGCCGCGGCCAGAACGGTCCCCCGGCGACGGAATGGGGAATGACGCCGCCCCGGGGCGGCGTCTGAGGACGGCGGGATGCCGTCCTCAGAAAGAACGCTGTGGGCCGCCACAAAAGGAAGATAATTCTCCTGAAAGCTTTCCCAGGCCCGGTCCGCCGCGCCGCCGGAGTCGGGCTCCCGCTCCGCCAGCACCTGGGCGGCCTGATACAGGCGGCTCATACCGTCTTCCCCGTGCTTCCGGGCATGAAAGCCCTGGAGAAGCAGCTCCTCCAGGGCGGTTGTGCTCATCCGCTCCAAATCGGCGCGGTCCCACCCGCCGCGGCACTCCATTTGTGACATGCGGAGCCCTCCTTTTTCGTTGGCTTCTCAAACCCTGAGTTTTTTCTGGAGCCGTTTTCTGGCCCGCTGCACCCGTTTTTTGCAGGCCTCCACCGAAATTCCCAGCTCCCAGGCCAGCTCCGGCATAGTGTAGTGGTCCAGAGCGACCCGCTTGAGCAGCTGGAAATCCTCGCTTTTTGACACGTCGCTGAACAGCACATCCACGCTGACCAGCTCCGGCCCCCCGGCGGGCAGTGCCACCCCTGCGTCCAGGGACAGGTGCTTTTGCTGCTTTGCCTGGGCGCGGAGCATATTCTGCATGACATGCTTCAGGGTGAGCATGATCCAGCCCTGGGGGTTGGGGCTGGACAGGAATTGGTCCCGCTTGGCGCAGGCGATGCAGAAGGCGTCCTGTATGGCCTCCTCCGCCATGGCGTCGTTCCTCAGAATCCGCATAGCGTAGACATGAAGCGCGGGGTATGTCTCTTTATACAATTGTTCCAATGCCGCCTTCCACGGCTCGCCGCGTTTCACCAGTCCACCCCCCATTAAAACATGTCGGATTCCGGCCGTTTGGGGACAGCCGCCGCGCTGTACGCGGGCTGGACGGTCAACAGCTGGGTCCAGAGTAGATTGTACCATTGAAGGGGACGGATTGCAAGCAGCGGCGCTGATATGAGGATGCGCGCCGGAGCGTTCCGCATATGCACGAAAACTGCCGTTGAAGATTTCTCCGTTCTGGGCTATACTATATCAAAGCATCAACCACAGAAAGGGGGAGAGGGCCATGTCCGGACGCAGCCGGGGAAAATACTGGTCCGCGTCCCTGTTGAAACGGCGGGGCTGGGACAGCGAGCTGATCCGGGAGCTTCTCCCAAAGCCCCGGTATCTGCCGGGGGACGGATATTCCGTCCGCGTCTGGGACAAGGACGACGTGCGCCGGGCGGAGAAGGACCCCCGCTTTTCCAAATCGAGGGCCGACCGCCCGTTGGAGGGCGGCGCGTCCAGCGCCCCTTCAACGGAGGGCAGACACGCCCGCGCCGCTCTGGCCAGCGCCTGGGAGCAGGCGCCAAAGGACGATTCCGTCCCCTGGCTGCTGGCGGGGCACTACCACAGGGCCATTCTGGCCCGTCTGCCCTTGGCGGTCCGGGGCCGGGAGCTGCGCAATACCCAGGCCGCGGCCTGGGCCGGGGAATTTCTGGCCCTGGAGCAGCGCTGTGACAGCCGCCGCCTGCCGGAGCTGCTGAAAAATTTTGTCCGGGCGGGAGGCTGGCTGGGGGAGCACCCCGGACACACGCTGACCGAGGAGGTCAGCAGCCGCTATCCCGGGGTGCTGTACCGCGTGGCGGAGCAGGTGCTGGCGGACTTCACCGCCGCCCAGCCCGAGGCCGACGCGGAGGGCCTTGTGCGGGCGAAGGACTTTCCCGCCTCCCAGCTGTTCCGGGACGGACTGGGGGCGGTTTGGTCGGTGTGGTATGTGCCCCAGGCCATCCGCACCAGTCTTTCCCTGCTCTTCGCGCTGAATCCCAAGGACGAGTATCCGGAGGCCCGGGCCATGCGCCGCCGGTTTATCCTCCACCTGGGCGGCACCAACACGGGCAAGACCTACGCCGGATTTCAGCGGCTGATTCGGGCCAAAACCGGGGTATATCTGGCTCCCCTGCGCCTGCTGGCCCTGGAGGCCCAGGAGACCCTGCTGGACGCCGGGGTGGACTGCTCGCTGTCCACCGGCGAGGAGGAGGATTTCCGGGAGGAGGATACCCACCTGGCCGCCACGGCGGAAAAGCTGGACCTGAAGCGCCGCTACGAGGCGGCGGTCATCGACGAGTGCCAGATGATCGCCGACCCCCAGCGGGGCTACGCCTGGACCCGGGCCATTCTGGGCGTGCTGGCCCCGGAGGTCCATTTGTGCGCCGCGCCGGAGGCAAGGGAGCTGCTCATCCGGCTCATCGAGAGCTGCGGCGACAGTGTGGAGGTGGAGGTCCACGAACGGACCACGCCCCTGGTCTGCATGTCCCACACCGTGGACTATGAGCGCATCCAGCCGGGGGACGCCCTCATTACCTTCTCTAAAATAGGCGTGCTCAGCGTGGCGGAGGACCTGCGTCAGAGCGGCAAGGAGCCCGCCATCATCTACGGGGCTCTGCCCTACGCCACCCGCCGCAGGCAGATGGAGGGCTTTTTGGAGGGGGATATGGAATATATCGTATCCACCGACGCCATCGGCATGGGGCTGAACCTGCCCATACGGCGGATCATTTTCATGGAGACGGAAAAGTTCGACGGTGTGGAGCGGCGGGAGCTGAAGCCGGAGGAGATCAAGCAGATCGCCGGCCGGGCCGGCCGGTTTGGGATGTACAACCGGGGTTTTGTGGGGGCCACTCAGAACCTGCCCGCCATCCGGGCGGGGCTGGAGGCCGTGGTGCCGCCGTTGGAGTACGCCGTGGCGGGGTTTTCCGATTTGGTGCTCCAGGTGGACTTCGACCTGCTGGAGGTGCTCACCCAGTGGAACCAGATGCCCACGGTGGAGCCCTACCGGAAGCTGGATATCACCCGGTATATCGCCATCATCTCCAAAATGCGGGAGATGGGATTTGTGCTCACCCGGGAGCAGGAGCTGCGGGCGGCCAACATTCCCTTTGACGAGACGGAGGAGGCTCTGCGGGAGCTGTTTTTCCAGTTCCTCCACCGCTGGCAGCGCGGGGAGCCCATCGAACAGCCCGGCCTGGGGGAGGAGGAACCCACTTTGCCCGAGCTGGAGCAGTATTACCGGAAGCTGGACCTTTATTTTTCCTTTTCCAAGGCCTTCGACTGCCCCGTGGACGAGGACCGGCTTTACGACAGCCGGGAGCGGGTGGCGGAGGAGATCAATGAGATTCTGCTCCACAAGCTGCGAACCAACATCCGCTTTTGCGCCCGCTGCGGAAAGGCGCTGGCCCTCCACCACCGGGGGCGGCTGTGCGACGCCTGCTTCCGCCGGGAGCGGAAAGAGGCGGCGCGGCGGCCCCATACGTCCTGACGCAGGAAAGGACCGGCTGTATGTTTCGCCCCTGTTTTGGGCACACTAGGGCAACAAGCGCCGGGTATGACGGCTTGCCCGCCGTGCAGGCGCACCATCATCAGGAGGGAAACTAAATGGAACCAAAATTTTTGATTTGTGCCCACTGTGGAAATATCGTCTCTGTGGTCAAGGACGCGGGCGTCCCCATTAAGTGCTGCGGAGAGAACATGAAGGAGCTGGTCCCCGGCACCTCGGACGGCGCGGCGGAGAAGCACGTCCCCGTGTACCAGGTGGAGGGCAATCGGGTCACTGTGAGCGTGGGCTCGGCGGCCCACCCCATGCAGCAGGAGCACTCCATCGAGTGGGTGGCCGTGCAGACCAAGCAAGGGGTGCAGTACAAAAAGCTCCACCCGGGCCGCAGTCCGGAGGCCAGCTTTGCCCTGTGCGACGCGGACGAGGTGGAGGCTGTCTATGCCTACTGCAACCTCCATGGACTCTGGAAGGCGTGACGTGGGACGGATCAAGCACAGAAAGGACGCGGGGGCAAAACCTCCGCGTCCTTTTTGTGCTAAGTACCGTTTTTACCTAAACTGCTCAATCAGCTCGGCCACCTTGTCCACGCAGCCGCCGCAGTGAGTACCCGCGCCGGTGGCTTCCTGGACGGCCTCCAGGGTGGTATTTCCGGCCTCCACAGCAGCTTTGATGTCGCCCACAGTGACGTCGCCGCAGAAGCACACGGTCTCGTTCAGATCCATCGGATGCGCCTCCTGAATTACTTGAAGTACCGCTCCAGCAGGCCCTTCAGCGCCTTGCCGTGGCGTGCCTCGTCTTGATACTAGACTCTAAATACACAACATGCTGTATTTAATTGTAGTTATTTGCTGCAATATCACAAAATATGCAAATGCTTTCCCACACTTTTCCCACCAAAATTTCGCTTGTGGGAAAGCGTGGGAAACGCTTTTTTACACGGTTTTGCTCCAACTTTGTATAGCTGAGACTTTTACTCATTTGCAATGGAATTTTCTTTAATACAGCGTCCACCAATAGTCAAAAACCTTGCGGTAGCCGTTTCCCTTTTGAGGAAGGTATGGGTAAGCTCGAACTTTTTTACCACTCACCCGCTTGAGCCACTTCTGGCACTTGCTGTTCTTGGGATATTTGATGTACTTGCCTGTGTGCAGAAGGGTTCTGCCCTCAAAGCCCCAGTCCACATAGCTCCGGTGGGGACCGTAGCGTGCGCTCTGGATAATCGCCAGTAGCCGGTCTGACTTTTCCCGTCCTTTCCTGCGGCGATACCGTCTGCCGGTATATCGCTTGCAACGAAACTCTTCTTCAGAGTTTTTCAAGAGCTCTGCAATCTTCCCGTTTAACTCTATTTCGGTCATAAACCTTTCCACTTGGCACAGTGCGGGTAACCGGACTAATCCCATACCAGGAGCCGCGCTGCTTGGTGTGGTACTCTTTCTGCGCTTTCTTACTACGCTTGTTCAGCGGCACGATCTGCGCCACAGGAATCCCTCCTCTCAGACCCTAACATTTCGATTACAAATCCACAAAACGCCTTGCCATCCTTGTATAGTTCTGCTATTCTACACTACCAGAATGGAGGCGATTGTCATGTACCTGAACCAATTCCCTGTCATTGACCTTCCCGCAACCGGGGCCAACATCCGCCGGCTGCGGCAGACGAAAGGCCTGTCCGTCCGGGACCTCCAGCAGTTCTTCGGCTTTGAGGAGCCCCAGGCCATCTACAAGTGGCAGCGGGGCCAGAGC
>CAOKLO010000050.1 GCA_948469375.1 uncultured bacterium
TTCGAACCCCCGACCTACTGGTTCGTAGCCAGTCACTCTATCCAACTGAGCTACACCCGCATGACATAAAGAAGCGTTCTCCTTAACAGCTTAGCCAGTATAGCACAATCTCTTTTGAAATGCAAGAGGTATTTCCCGTTTTTTTTATTTTTTTGCAAAGTAATATCCTTCAGCAAAGTAGTGTGATTTGATTAGGCGCTGTTTGAAAAATGGAAATGTGCCCGGTGGCGAGAAATTTTTTCGCCAGACGAAGCCAATTTGACGCAGGAATACTGGACATATTCCTCTGGGCTATCATCGGATCCATGCCGGTGTGCTTGCGGGGGAGCAGAAGCAATATCTGCATATCTATGCCCCTTTGAGGAGAGGAGGCGGCCCTGTGGGCGCCTCCTCTCCTCAAAAAATTTATTTTATGACCCTGGAGGTATTCTTGTTATACGGGTATGCGCGCTTGTCGGATCAGCTCAGTCAGCAGATCGTCGGCCAGACCCTTCACTGCCCGACGTTTATAGGGCATGGAGGCGCGGTTAGGAATGGAGCCCTGAATCTCCTGAGACAGTGCCTGGTACAGGGAGGGCAGAAGCTCCCGGGACAGGGGCTGTCCCACCAAAACGCGGCAGGCCTGGGAGAAGAAGGCCCGTTGGGCCACGGCACCCAAGGTGAGCCGGGCGTCCCGAACGAGTCCATTTTCCAACTCCAGACTGGCGGCCAAATTTATTTTGGCGATGGTGATCCTGGCCTGCTCCCCCAGCTTGACAAAGGCGTTGAGGCAGCCCGTCCCGGGCAGCGGGAGCTGGAAGGAGACAATCGCCTCGTTCTGGGCCAGAGAGGTTTTTCCGCTCCCCAGAACCAGCTCGTCCATGGGCAGGATACGCTTCGTACCTGCGCTGTTCAGTACCACGGCCCGGGCTCCCAGCACCAGAAAGACCGGGTAGATATCGCCAGCGGGGGAGGCGTTGGCGATGTTGCCCCCCACAGTGCCCCGGTTGCGTACCTGCTGGGAACCTACGTTGCCGCAAGCGGCGGCCAGAGCGGGGAAGTGGGTGCGTATCAGGGGGTCTGCCTGGGTCTGGGCGTGGGTGCAGGCGGCGCCGATGGAAAGAAATCCGTCTTGAAGCTGGATCAGGCGCAGCTGAGGCAGGTTCACCAGACTGATGAGCATCCGGGCGTCCCAGGGTTTGCCGTTGCGCTGGGCCAAAAAGTCGGTGCAGCCGGCCAGCAGAAAGCCACCCTCCTCCGGCTTCTGAGCCAGACACTGGGCCAAATCGGCCAGGGTGGTGGGTTGGAGGAAGTTCATGCCCGCGCCACCTCCCGAAGCTTTTTTGCCGCGTCCCGGACGGCGGCTATAATCTGTACATATCCGGAACAGCGGCAGATGTTGCCCGACAAGGCGACGCGAATCTCCTCATCCGTGGGGGACGGGTTTTGGAGAAGCAGGCCCTTGGTGCTCATGATCATGCCCGGGGTGCAGAAGCCGCACTGGATAGCCACATGTTCGACAAAAGCGTTTTGAATGATGTCCAGCTCATCGTTTTGGGCCAGACCCTCGATGGTCAGCACCTCATGCCCCTCCAGCTGCCCAGCCAGCACCAGACAGGCGTGGACCGCCCGGCCGTCCAGCAGGATGGTGCAGGCGCCACACTCCCCCTCTCCACAGCTCTCTTTGGCGCCGGTAAGCAGAAAGTCCTCCCGAAGCACATCGATCAGCCGGCGATCCGGGGGTAGGTCACGGCTGACCGGCTGGTTGTTCAGAATAAAATGAACTATCATAGTTTGGTATCCCTTCCTTTCTCTCGCTGGGCCTGTTTGTCGTCCAAGGCTGACAGGATGTGTGCGGGGTCCAGGGGCAGGGTGGACAGCTCCAGGTCCAGCGCGTCATTGACTGCTGCGATGAGAGCGGGGGCCACCGGGACATAGCAGGACTCGCCCACAGATTTTGCGCCGAAGGGACCCTCCTCATCGGGCTTTTCAAGGAACAGCACGTCCAGGTTGGGCAGATCGTAGGCCCGAGCCACGTGGTAGCGCTGCAAATCCGCGTTCAGCGCCCGACCGGTTTTGGGATCCAGCTTTAGCTCCTCGCAGAACACAAGCCCCATGCCCTGCTGCAAGGCGCTGCCCACCTGTCCGCGGCACAGGGCGGGGTTGAGGGCCTTGCCGACGTCATGCACTGCCAGGTAGTCTATTACCTGGCAAAGTCCTGTGTAGGTGTCCACCTCCACCTCGGCAAAGTGGGCGGCGACGGGGCCGGGATTGGAAACGGGGATGTGGGTGTGGGCGACAAAGAGGGCCTCGGTGCCTTTGTCAGCCACGTAATAGGCCACTTGACTGTAGGTGCAGCCGCGCTGGGGCTGTTTGGTGACGAAGAAGCGCCCGTCTTTGTGGGACAGCTGTTCAGGGGGACAGTCCAGCAGTTCCCCGGCGTTGCGCCGCAGCTGCTCCAGCAGTTTCTTGGAGGCGTCCAGAATGGCCCGGCCGAGTACATAGATGGAGCGGCTGGTGTAGCAGCCGTTGTCCAGGGCATTGTAGGCGGTGTCCCCTTCGGGCAGGTCCACCAGTTCCGGGGAGATGGACAGCACCTCGCCCACAATAGCCTTGAATACGGCCACCTCGCCGCAGCCATGATCGTGTACGTTGCAGTTGACGCATACCGAGCCATCTTCCTCCATCTTGACCACCACTGTGCCCCAGTCTCCCTTCCGGGGAAAGTAGCCCGAGGTGTGGGTGGACAGGGCCATGCCGATTCCTCGCGCATACCGTCCCGAGCGGTCCTGAACAGCCAGGCGGGCCTTGCGTTCCTCCCAGGCGAAGCGTTCCCGGCCCAGAAGCAGGGCGTCCTCCAGGGGCAGATTGCCCAGGGAGAAGTTGTTGATACGGCTGATGGCGTAGGGGGGCAGGATATTGCGCAGTCGCAGCTCGATGGGGTCCATGCTGAAGTGACGGGCGGCAGCGTTCATCATGTTTTCCATGATGATGGCGGCCTCCGGACCGCCCCAGCCCCGGTAGCTGCCGGTGGTGGGGGTATTGGTACATACGGTGGTGCCATAATACTCCATGTGGGGGATGTTGTACACCCAGCTCAGCTTTTTGGAGATGGAGCCGGCGTAATCCGGGGAGACAGTCTGGTAGGCGCCCGCGTCCAGCCGGCAGTGCAGCTGCAGCCCTGTAATCGTCCGCTGGGGGGAAAATTTGACCTTGATATCACTTTCCAGAGGGTGCTTGAGCATAGTACATAGCATCACCTCGGAGCGGCTGAAGTGGAGCATGACCGGCCGGCCGGTCATCTTGGCGGCGCAGGCTGCCAGCGGCTCTAAAATCATCTCCTGCTTGCAGCCGAACGATCCGCCCATGGGGGTTTTGATGACCCGAATGCGGCTCATGGGCAGATCCAAAATGGTAGAGATGGCGGAACGGACCCCAAAGACGGATTGAGTGGCGGTCCACACGGTCATGCGTCCGGTTGCGGGGGTGTAGTCGGCCACCGCGCAGTGGGTCTCCATAGCGATGTGGCTGACGCGCTGAGTAGCGGTGTGGTGGCAGAATTCCTCCCCCTGGGCGCTGGCATAGTCTCCATAGCTAACCACCGGCAGGTGAATGATGTCGTCACGCTCATGGAGGGGGACGGGGGCGCCCTCCAAAGCCTGGGCGAGGTTAAAGACGGGGGGAAGGGGCTGAATGTCTGCCCGGAGGAGGGAAACGGCCTGTTGGGCGATCTCCGGCGTCTGGGCTACCACGGCGGCGATCCGGTCGCCGACAAAGCGCACATGGTCGGTGAACAGGGTCTCCTGGTCCGGGGCCTCGTCGGTGGCCCGGACCCGGCCGCGGTTGTATTTGACGCTTGGGGTGTTCTGAAAACTTAGTACGGCGGCCACTCCGGGCAGGGCCAGCGCGGCGCTGGTGTCCAGGGAACGGACCAGGCCGTGGGCCACTGGGCTGAGCAGCAGCTTCATGTAGAGCATGCCTGGCAGATGGAGGTCTGCGGCATAGGCAAGCTGCCCTGTGGCCTTGGCCGCCGCGTCGTTGACGGGGGCGTCCCTGCCTATGTAGGTGTAGGTGTGATCCATAATTACCCTCACTTTCAAATGTCGCTCTCGCTGATTTGTTTATTATGAAAGAAGTTCATCAAAACAGCGTCAAAATTTTGGAGGGGGACATTTGGCCCGAAAACAAACGGAAACGGCCCAATATTGGGCAAAATTTTGCTGGAGAAGGGATTGGCCCACAGAACTGGCGATCCGGATAGCGGCGGAGCAAAAAATTTAGAGAGCGTCAAATTTTTGACGTTCTTTTGATGTGCGGGGGGCATAATACACAATAACCCGCTGCCGAAGCGGAAAAACAAAGCGAAAATTCCTGAAAAATTCAGGAGAGGAACAGGGGGGGGTAAAACTGTGCTGGGTGATTGCGAAAGTTGGTCCAAATAGGGCATAAGCATGATTTTTTCTTCGGTTTTGTCTGGCTGGTTGCCGCCTGTCACTTTAACTATGCAGCGTTGCCGGAGGGAAATCAGGTGTTTTGCAAATCTGGAATACCTTCATTTCCCGGCTTTTCCGGACTGCGCGATTGCCAAAAACTGTACAGAATGGAAGAAAAAATTTCAACCTGCAGGCAACCCGAAATAAATTTACTAGGAGGGGAACAAATGAGTGGATCATCAAACGCTACAAGCAAGAAAGCACCTGTAAGCTTCGGAAAGGCCGTCATCGTGTTCGTTTTTACCTTTGCCGCCATTTTAACCGGCATCATCGGTCTGGGGACCTCCGCGCATATGCCTCTGGTCATCGCCGCCTGTGTGGCCGCTGTGGTGGGAATAACCTCTGGGTATACCTGGTCTGAGATGGAAGAGGGCATGAGCTCGACGATTAAAGCTTCCGCCCCCGCCATCCTGATCATGCTGATCATCGGCATGGTCATCGGCACCTGGATTTTGGGCGGAGTCGTGCCCACCATGATCTATTACGGCTTGACCTGGATTTCTCCTAAGGTATTCTTGGTGACCGCGTGCCTGCTGTGTACGCTGGTCTCCACCTTCACCGGCAGTTCCTGGAGCACCATGGGCACTGTGGGCGTAGCCCTGATCGGTGTGGGCGCTGGCCTGGGTGTCAACCCCGGCATGACCTGTGGCGCTATCATCTCCGGCGCCTACTTTGGGGACAAGATATCACCGCTGTCCGACACCACCAACCTGGCCCCCGCTATGGCTGGCACGGACGTGTTTACCCATATCAAGCACATGGTATTCACCACTGCCCCCTCCTACATTGTGGCCATGATTATCTATGCGGTTATGGGCTTCACCGTGGTGGGCAACTCCGCCGACCTGAGTACCATTGATCTGTATCTGGAGACCCTGGGCAACAACTTCAACATCAACCCTGTGATGCTGGTTCCCCCCATCTGTGTTCTGCTGATGGTGGCCTTTAAGGTTCCGGCGATTCCCGGCCTGCTGGGCGTGTCCGCTCTGGGCGGCATCTTCGCCGCTGTTTTCCAGGGGGCGAGTCTGTCCAGCATCCTGGCCGCTACTTACACCGGCATCAACATGGATACCGGCGTGGCCGAGATCAACCGCCTGCTCAACCGCGGCGGCCTGTCCAGCATGCTGGATACCATCGCGCTGATCCTGATTGCCCTGGCTTTCGCTGGCATTGTGGAGCGCACCGGCATGGTTCACAGTATTGTGGAGAAGATCCTGTCCTATGCCAAGAGTGACAAGGCCATGATGACGACCGCTGTCTTTGCCACTCTGTTTACCAACTTCGCTACCGGCGCGCAGTATGTCGCCTTGGTGCTGCCTGGCCGTATGTTCCGCAGGACCTTCCGCGAGCGCAATCTGCACCCCAAGAATCTGTCCCGTATTCTGGAGGATGTGGGAACCCTGTGCGCCCCCTTCTGTCCCTGGAGCACGGACGGCGCCTACATTCTGGGCACCTTAGGTGTTGCCACGATGCAGTACGCGCCTTTCATGTTCTTCGCCATGCTCAACCCAATCATGTCCCTGATCTGTATCTGGAGCGGCTGGACCATCGAATATATCGATCCAGCCCTGCGTGACCAGGACATTATTACCTAATTTTCGTTTCGTGGTTTACAGCCATATGGACGGGCCTTTCCGGCGCGTCCATATGTCACCAAATTTGGCCGATCTGCAAGCAGCAAAATGAAAAAGGAGAATTGACACATGAATAAAGTGATTTTGAACGGCACGGACCTGAAGATTGAAGACGTAGTGAACGTAGCCCGAAAGGGATACGAGGTAGAGATCGACAAAACGTGTATGGCGCACATTGCCGAAGTGCGCAAGTACATGGAAGATGAGTGGATGCGCGAGGACGCGCCCGCGGTGTACGGATTCAATACGGGCCTTGGCAAGCACAAGGACTGCAAGGTGTCTATCGAGGAGAGCGATCTGCACCAGTACCGGACCGTTCTGTCCCACTGCGGCGGGGTGGGCGACCCGGCGCCGGAAGAAGTGGTGCGTGCGACGATGTGTGTGCGTCTGAATGCGTTCTGCCGGGGAGTGTCCGGCCTGCGCCCTGTGGTGGTGGAGCGGCTGGTGGAGCTGCTGAACAAGGGGATCCACCCTGTTGTGCCCTGGCAGGGGAGCGTGGGCGCATGCGGAGACCTGGCGCCCATGGCGCATATCGTGTCGGTGTTGATCGGCGTGCCCCAGGCGGAGGCATTCTACCAGGGAGAGCGAATGCCCGCGCAGGAGGCGCTGAAGAAGGCTGGCGTGACGCCGGTGGAGTTCCAGCTGAAGGCAAAGGACTGCCTGGCTCTGCTGAACGGAACAACGATGTTTGCGGCCATGGCATGCCTGAATGTGCACGACGCGGAGCGGCTGTATAAGCTGTCTGAGATCACCACAGCCCTGTCTTTGGAGGCGGTGCGGGGCGAGACCCGGGCCTTTGACCCCCGGATTCAGGAAGTGCGGCCCTACGAGGGGCAGAAGAAGGCGGCGGCCAATGTAATGCGTCTGGTAGCGGGCAGCGAGCGGGTGACGGAGGACGCGCGGAAGGTACACCTGGAGTACGACATCATGCATCCCCACTACCAGGAGCGGGTTCAGGACGTGTATTCTCTGCGGTGCATGCCTCAGGTGCAGGGCATCTGCCGTGAGAATCTGACGTACATCAAGCATCTGGTGGAGGTGGAGATCAACGCGGCGACGGACAACCCGCTGATCTTCCCCAAGGGAGACGGGCACTACGAGTTCCTGTCCGGGGGCAATTTCCACGGGGAGCCCACGGGATTTGCTATGGACCTTTTGACCATGTCCCTGGCAGAGATTGGAAACATCGCGGATCGGCGGTGCTTCTCACTGTGCGACCCGACGCTGAGCTATGGCCTGCCCCTGGCGCTGGCAGGGGATCCCATCGGGCTGAACTACGGGTACAACATCATCTGCTGCTCCACGTCGGCGCTGGCGTCTGAGAATAAGACACTGTGCTTCCCCTCGGTATGCGACAACATCCCGACGAAGGCGAACCAGGAAGACCACGTTTCCATGGCGCCCTGGGCGGCGCGGAAGGCGCGTCTGGTGATCAAGAACCTGGAGAAGATTCTGGGGATCGAGCTGCTGCTGGCGTCCCGGGGCATCTTCATCTCCTCGGAGAAACTGGGCCAGTTCAAGCTGGGCAAGGGCACATCCATCGCCTACCAGATGGTGACGGACCGCATCAAGTTCCAGGTGGAGGACATCTACATGCGGGATCAGTCCAAGGCCACCATTGGTCTTATTGAGTCCGACGAGCTCCTTGAGGCCATTGAGAACGCCGTGGGCGAGCTGTAAAGCGCACATCCAAAAAGTCCGCATAGAACCAAACCAGGGCAGCCGACACTATTTTTGCTGTCGGCTGCCCCTGGTTGCTTCGAGGGTAAGACTTTGCTATAATGAAGCTGACATTTTGCATTCCGCCCTGGAGTAAGCACACTGCTTAAGAGGTAATCGTATGCAAGAGATTGCTGCCTTCCTGCTGGGAAGAGCCCAAATTCTGTTGGATGGGGTCCGGGTGTCTCTGCCGTTCAAACAGGCGGAGGCTCTGCTCTACTATCTGCTGGTGGAGGGGCGCACGTCGCGCTTCAAGCTGGCCGATCTGATTTGGGGCGACAGGGGGGATGAGCGCAAGGCGCGTTCCAATATGCGAAACGCTATCTATGTGCTGCGTAAGGCGTTCGGCGCAAACTTCCTGCTGGAGACGCAGAAAAACGTTATCGAGATCAACCCTCAATATACCGTCCAGGTGGATTTAACGCATTTCCTGCAGGACAAGAACGGCCCTGTCGAGGAGTACCCGGGAGATTTTTTGGAAGAGTTCTACCTCAAGGATAACGAGTATTTCAACGAATGGGTGTTGAGCGTTCGGCAGAACTATAACCGGGTGTATCTGGAGCGGCTGAAGGGAGAAATTCTGCGCAGCTTTGAGGGACAGCAGTGGGCCCGATGCGAGGTGTGCTGTCTGCGGCTGCTGGAGCTGGACGAATACGACGAGGCCGTATACTGCCACCTGATGGAGCTGTACAGGATGCAGGGGGAGTATTCCAAGGCCACCGCCCTGTATGCCCGGCTGCAAAAGCTGTTTTCCGAGGAGCTGTTTCAGGCCCCGGGCCGGGAGGCCACCCACATCATGGAGAGTATTAAGCAGGTGCGCAACCAGCGGGTTTCGGAGATGATCTCCCAGCATACGCTGCTGGAGCAGCAGACGGCGGTAGAGGAGCTGTTTTTCGGTCGGGAAAAGGAGCAGGAGGTGCTGGCCGAAACGGTGAACGATTTCCTGCGGGGCCGGAAGACCGGCAGCTTGGTGGTGCTGGGCGAGACCGGAATCGGTAAGACTTTCCTGTTGGAGAATGTGCTGCGCCGGATGGAGGCGGCGGGGGAACTGCGCTATTTCCAGACCCGCTGCTACCGGGCGGAGGAAAAATACGCCCTGAAACCCTGGCAGGGCATCTTCGCCCTGCTGATCTCCTTTTTTCAGGAGCGATTTCCCAAACAGGACAGCGCCCCCTTCGTGGAGGTGGTGTCCAACGTGTTCCCCTTTTTCCGCCAGGGCGGAGGGGGCTCCATCGAACAGGACGAGATCGCTACCCTGCGCTACAACAACTCCGAGCGGGTCATCGCCCACTTGCTGGCCCAGCTGGCCCAGAAGCAGAAGCTGGTTTTCTTCTTTGACGATTTGCAGTGGGCGGACAATATCACCGTGTCCCTGATCCAGAATATCCTGACCTCGGAGCAAAATCGGAACATCCTGTTCCTGTTCACCTGCAAGAGCGATAAACGGCCCCAAATCGACCGGTTTTTAGAGGACATGGCCCTGCCCCGTCTGCTGAAAAAACTCACGCTGGAGCGATTCACCTTTGAGGAGACCATCCAGCTGGCCAAGCGCCTGCTGCCGGACCGATTCACGTCCAGGGAGATGGAGGAGCGCTTTTACCGGGAGACGGATGGCAACCCGTTTTTTATCATTGAAACGGCCAACAGCATCCGGCACAATGGCTCTATGGCGGACATTACCCCCAATATCCGGGACAGCATCTACGCCCGAGTGATGCTGTTGTCGCCGGAGTGCAGGAATATTCTGAACCTGCTGTCCATCTTCTTCGACGGGGCAACCTTCGATTTGCTGCTGGAGCTGTCGAACCGGGAGGAGTATGAGCTCATTGAGATTCTGGAGACGCTCATTGCACGGCAGCTCATCCAGGAGACGGTACAGCCGGAGGGGGTGAAGTTTCAGTTTACCCACCAGAAAATTCTGGAATATGTTTACGGAGAACTGTCCCTCACCAAAAAGCAGATTCTCCACCATAAGACGGCCTGCTGCCTGGAGGACAAGCTGAAGAACAACGACAGCGACCTGTTGCTGTATTCCAAGCTGATGTACCACTTCCAGCGCTCCAGGGACCAGAAAAAGTACCTGAAATACTATGTTGAATATGTCTACAGCTATTTAAACCGGTCCCATGAGTATTATCCCATTATTACCGATATTACCGACGTATCCGAGCCCTGGGCGGATACCCCGGATATCGCCTGCACCGACAGCGAAGGTATCTCCCGTATCCTGCACGATATCCGCACCCAGGTAAACCGGAGTCTGGACAGCCTGAGTGAGAAGGACTGCCAGGGGTTTCTGTCCGACTACTACCACATGATGGGCCGGTATTATATCCGGAAGGTGGAATACGACAAGGGACTGCACTATGTCCACAAGCTGCTGAATATTAACCGGGGCGTGGAATCCCAGCGCTGCCATACCAACATGATCAAGGCAAACCGTCAGCTGATGTGCGTCTACCTGAACCGGTATGAGACGCACAATATGCGCCGGGTTATTCAAGAGTCCTTCGGACTGCTGGATAGCATTTATAAAGCGGAGGAGGCGGCCATCTGGCTGCGCCTGTCCGGGCTGTGCAACATCATGTCCGGGAACATTCCCGAAGGCATCGAGGAGCTGGAGCGGGCCATCGCCATCTTCGAGGGCTCTGAGGAGAAGGAACGGTACCTGTACAATCTGGCGGCTTCCTACGCCTGGCTGGGCGAGGCGGAGCGCAGCCAGATGAATTACCCCAAAGCGATGGCGTACTATGACCAGGCCATCACCATCTGTGAGGACCACTATCTGGTGGGCGGGACCGCCACCTTCTATACCTACGCCGGACAGGCGGCGCTGGACAGCGGGGATTTGACTGCGGCAGAGCGGTATCTGTCGCTGGGGGTGCGGCAGTTCAACGCTGTAGAGCTGATGTGGGGCCGGGGGGTGGCCTTCGGTTACTACGGGCTTTTGTGCGTCAAACGGGGGAATTACCAGATGGCCTTTGACTACCTGACAAAGGCGGAATGCTTCTCCCAGCGGCTGGAGAGCTGCTATGAGCAGGGGATGCTCAATCGGATTTATGCCTCGATTGTGCTGGATATGGACACGGCCCCTAAGCTGCGTTTCATCTTCGGCGGTTATCTGGACCAGAAGGCCGAGGTATATGTCCGTCGGGCCCGAAAGCTGCTGCGGGAGGTCTATTCCCCAGTGGAGCAGATGTATTTAGATGAGATTGAAAGAACCATCCAATCGACCAAAGGCCAGTAAACAGATAGTCGGAAGGCCATTTCGTGCAGGAGGAAAGGAATGTACCATGACAAAACAGCTGATTGAGATTGTGCTGGAGCTGAACGGAGAGCGGCGCGCGTTCCAGGTGGAGGAGCGGGAGACGCTTCTGCATGTGATTCGGGAGCGCGCCGGCCTGACGGGAACAAAGAAGGGGTGTGACCTGGGAGAATGCGGGGCGTGTACCGTGATTCTGAGCGGCCGGGCGGTAAACTCTTGCTGTGTGTTTGCGATACAGGCGAACGGAAAACGGGTGGAGACCATCGAGGGGATTGGCACGACCGAGCACCCGCACCCGCTGCAGCAGGCGTTTATCGATGCGGGCGCCATCCAGTGCGGCTTCTGCACGCCGGGGATGATTATGGCGGCCAAGGCCCTGCTGGACCGCAACCCCCGGCCCGCCCGGGAGGAAATCCGGCAGGCGATGTCAGGCAACCTGTGCCGGTGTACAGGGTATGAGAAGATCGAGCGGGCTATTGAGATGGCCGCGGAAGTAGTGGCCGGATATGCGGAAGGAAGGGGGACTGAGGACAATGGGACGTGAGCGAGTATTCCGGGAGGTAGGCCGGGAGGTCCCGCGCCTGGAGTCACTGCGGAAGGCCACGGGTCAGGCAAAGTATACAGACGATCTGCGGCTGCCAAACATGGCGTATGCGGCCCTGGTACGCAGTCCCTACTCACGGGCGCGGGTAATAAGCATTGACATGAGCAAGGCGGAGAAGGTGCCCGGATTTCTGGGCTGCCTTCTGCCGGAGGAGACGCCCCCGGAGTATTTCAACTGCTCAGGCAATCCGCCCTCCCCGCTCCTGATGAAGGATGAGCTGGTGCTGACCCGGGAGCCAAAGGTGCTGGGCGACCGGATCGCCTGCGTGGCGGCGGAGACCGAGGAGGCGGCCCGGGAGGCGGCGGACGCGGTGCTGGTGGAGTACGAGGTGCTGCCCGCCTACCTGGATATCCGCACGGCACTGGACGAGAAGGCGAAGGGCCTGCAGCCCCACATCTCTTCCGACAACATCATCCAGCACCGTGAGGTATCCCAAGGGGACCGGGCCGTCGGTGAGGCGGAGAGCGACGTAATTCTGGAGGAACGGTTTGTGACGCCGCCCATGCAGCACGTGACCATCGAGCTGACCAGCTGCCTGTGCGACTTCAGCGACGGGGAGCATCTGACGGTGTACAGCACATCCCAGACCGTGTTTCAGGAGCGGCGGATCTTGGCGGAGATTCTGGGCATGAAGGAGAGCGATGTGCGCTTTAGCAAGCCTGTGGTGGGCGGTGGTTTCGGTGCTCGGCAACAGCTGCATGCCCAGCATGTAGCTGCCCTGATGTCGAAAAAACTGCGCCGGCCGGTCAACCTGAGCTACACCCGGGAGGAGGACCTGTACTCGGTGGTCCGGCACGGATCGGACGTGGATCTGCGGCTGGGGGCCAGTAAAGATGGGAAGCTGAAGCTGTTTGACACCAAGTACCGCCTGAACGCGGGCCCCTTTACCACCCACAGCCCTACAGTGGTGGCTGCTGCGGCCCGGAAGCTGCAATACAATGTGCCCAACTACTTCTTTGATGGAATCAGCGTGTTTACCGACCACATCACCGGCGGTGCGTTCCGGGGGTATGGAAACTCCCAGCTGACCTTCGGGCGGGAAATCCTGATGGATCGCATGGCTGAGAAGCTGGGGATGGATCCGGTGGAGTTTCGGCTGAAAAACCACGTGCGGGTAGGGGAGTGCTTCCCCTGCGCGTCCATCCCGGTAAGCAGCAACGGAATTGAAGCCTGCGCCCGGCGCTGCCAGGCCATCCAGGCGGAGATCGATGCCAAATCCCCACGGATAGATAATGAGGAAATCCGGCAGGCGTGGGGAATTGCGTTCAGCTGCCATGGGTCAGGCCCTTCCTCAAAAGAGGGCCTGAGCTCGGCGATAGTCCTGCTCAATGACGACGCCACCGTGCAGCTGCTGGTGGGCTCCAGCGATATCGGCCAGGGGAGCGAGACGATGGAAAGCCAGATCGCCGCCGAAAGCTTGGGCATCCCGCTGAGCAGTGTGCGGATCACGGCGGCGGACACCCTGCTGACCCCCTACGACACAGGTACCTTCGGCAGTAGCCAGACGTTCATCTGCGGAAACGCGGTAACTCGGGCCTGCAAGGACCTGAAGGAGAAGCTCCTGGCTCAGCTCCGGGCCATCTACCCGGACAGCCAGGTGGAGGAGCGGGAGCACCGCTACCGCATCCGCACCGGCGGTGAGGAGCGGGATCTGAGCTTCGAGGAAGCAGTACATGAGGTGATGTTCGATGTGAAAGGCGGCGTCATGATCGGCAGCGGAACCTACAAGGCTGCGGCCTGTCCCAACCCGTTCTCGGTGTGCTTCGTGAAGGCGGAGTACCACAAAAAGCGCAACGCCATCCGTCTGCTGGATATCATCGAGGTGGTGGATGTGGGCACGCCCATCAACCGCATGACGGTAGCTGGCCAGCTGGAGGGCGGTATTGCCCAGGGCGTAGGCTATGCCTTGTATGAACGGCTGGAGATAAACCCGCGCAGCAAGCGTACGCTGTCGTCCGATCTGCTGCACTACCGGATTCCCCAGATGGACGACATGCCCCAGACCTACGTGGACATGGTGGACAGCTACGACCCCTATGGTCCCTTGGGCGCCAAGAGCGTGGGTGAACTGGCGACGGTGCCGGTGGCGCCCGCCATTGTGAACGCGGTGCGCCATGCCAGTGGACAGGAGCTGAACAGCCTGCCGCTGTGTGACAAGTTCTTGATTTTGCCCAGTGGCCGGAAGGAGGAGAAATGAGTATGCCGGTGAAGATCGCTGCGCAGGCGCCGCAAACCCAACGCCCCACCTATGTGGGGGGCGGAACGGACCTGATGCCCCTGCTGAAAAACCATGTGCGTGATGACGAAGAGCTGGTATTTCTGGACGGCGTGGAGGAGTTGAACGGTATCTGGGAGGAGGCTGGCTGGATTACCATCGGGGCTGGGGAGCGACTGTACGATATAGCCAATGCCCCCCTGCTGCGGGAAAAGCTGCCGGCGGTGGCCCAGGCGGCGGGGGCAACGGCGTCGCCCCAGATCCGGAACATTGCCACCATCGGCGGGAATATTATGCAGGACCGGCGGTGCATCTATTTCAATCAGAGCCGGTACTGGCGCAAGGGCCTGCCATTGTGCTTCAAGACCGGAGGCGCGGTGTGCCACCAGATCCCTAACTCGCCGGTGTGCCGGGCAATTTACTATTCCGATGTGGCGACAGCCCTGGCAGTGTATGAGGCCCAAGCGGAATACATTGAGGCGGGGGTGAAGAAGCGCGGCCCCATCCTGGAGCTGGTGAAGCGGCACAGCCAGGCCAACGGTCTGGCGTGCGGGGAGCATCTTCCCATTCTGGTGACAAGCTTCCGGGTACCTGCGCCGGCAGCGGGGGAGCGCAGCGGATTTTATAAATACGCCATGCGGGCCACCATCGACTTCCCCCTGATTAACTTCGCGCTGCGGTGCGGAGGGGACCGGGAGGCCAAGCTGGTTGCGGGCGCGGTGGCGCCCTGGCCGGTAGAACTGCCGGAGACGGCGAAGCTGCTGAATGGCCCTGCCACAGATGATGAAATTGCGGCTGCCTGCGCGGCGGAGCTGCAAAGGCTGGCCATGCCTATCAAAGAGGCATGTATCCCGCCCACCCTCAAGCGCAGCCTGTACCAGTACGTCTCTTGTCTGCTGCATCTGCGTCGGGAGGTCTGACCGCCTGAAACCCTTACAGGGCGCATGAAGTGGGCTGCGGCCTGCTTGAAGCGTGCGGAAGTATCATGAATAAAGCCGAAGGGCCGCAGTCTGTACTGCGGCCCTTCGGCTTTATTCGGGTTTTTCCCGGGTCAGGCAGTCCTCAATTCGGTGAAGGTCCTGTATGGTGTCGCTGTCCCAAAGCTCATATTCTCCCGCTGCCTCCACCAGGCGAATCTCCGGGACCTGGCCCTGCAGGGCAGCCATCCCGCCTTGCTCCCCGGTCAGGGCGGCCAGGGCGGGGAAATAGCGGCTGGGAAACAGCACCGGACTGCACGCTTGGCCCTGAAAAGACAGGCGCACCACGCAGCCGGGCTCCCGTTGGAAGGCGTCCAGCATCCCCTCCATGCTCCTCCGGGAACACAGGGGCTGGTCCCCCATCAGAAACATGCAGCCGTCCAGCCCTTCCATCTCCCGGATGCCCAAGCGGATGGTGTGACTTTGGGCTCCACCGCCGTAAAGCAGGAAGGGGACCTCCGCCTCCCGGCACAGGTCGGCTACGGCTTGGCAACTGACTACCGCCAGAAAGCGGGCGAACCGTTCTCTCGGCAGTCGGTACAGCACGTGGGAGAGCAGAGGGGCCCCTCCCAGCGGGTGAAGGAGCTTATTTCCGCCAAAGCGCACCCCTTGACCTGCGGCCATAATGATACAGCCAATCTTCATTGCCATCCCTCCGCCGCATCCAGATCCAGCAGCAGGCAGTCCGCACGACTCCGTAGCCGGATCAGGAAGGGCAGTTCCTCCTTGCGCAGCGCCGCCAGCACCCGCTTGTGCTCGAACAGCTGCCACATGGCCTGCTGATAGAGGGGACTGGCCTCCTCCAAAAAGCCGATCTCATCCACACAGACCCACTTCCCCGGTGCATACAGGGTGCGGCGGAGCAGCTGCACCCCCGTCCTGTCTAGGGCCGGTACTTGGGCGAACATCTGCCTATCCCTTCGCCGACCGATAACGCACCGGCCCGGTCCGGTCCGCTCTTCCAGCGCGACCAGGACCGGCTGCCCGTCCGCACCTCGTTCCACACAGCTGCGCACGCCGGGAAGCGGCCTGGATCCGATGAGCGACTCAATCAGCGTGGTTTTGCCGCAGCCCTTCCTCCCCGTCACCAGCAGATGGCGGCGGCAGGAACTCTGAAAAGTGCTCCTGGTATAGCTGCTCAGCCATGCTTCCGCAGGCATCCCGGTAGGACTCATAACGTGTCAACAGCTCCTCTGCCTGGGGGGTCAGCACACTGCCGCCCCCGCCTTTTCCGCCGATGGTCCGCTGAATCAGAGGGAATCCCAGGGCAACTTCGGCGCGTTTTACCATGTAGAAGGCCTTGGTATAGGCCATTTTCATACGCTGGGTGGAGGCGTGCAGGCTGCCCAGCTCCTGTACACCGCGCAGCAGACGGTAGGGACCCTCTCCAAAAAAGCGCTCCCCATCGTCGGTATAAAAGCTTAGGCCCAATCGGATTTTCAAAACATCTCAGCTCCTGACATTTTGCCTGAAAAAAGCGTTCAGGCTGTTTAACCGGCGCTTACCGGGGCTTGGTCCTCTGTGCGAATGATCATCAGATACCGCCCTGCGTGGCGCAACACCTCCACGGGGCCGTAGATATCCTGCAGCGCCCGCTGAAGATGATCCTGAGACACTGCGGACAGGTGCAGGTCATAGGCCAGCGAGCCCTCCTTGAGCAGCAGAAGGTGGTCCGCATAAGCCAGGGCAATATTGACATCATGGCTGCACAGCAGCACACCTCGTTCCTGCGCGCCGGAGCACGCCTTCAAGAGCTCCAGAATCTGACGTCGGTTGCGGAAATCCAAGGCGCTGTCCGGTTCGTCCAGTACAATGAGCTTGGGTTGGCACACCAACGTGCGGGCCAGTAGGAGAAGTTGCTTCTGCCCCTCGCTGAGGGTGAGGAAGTCCCGATGGGCAAACTGTGCCGCTCCCACCTGCTCCAGGACCTCCAGCGCCTGCCTGCGGTGGACAGAACCGGGAGACTGCAGCAGCCCCAGCAGGGGATTAAAGCCCATCAGCACTACATCCAGAGCGGTTAAGGAGGGGACGCCCCCCCCTTTCTGGGAGAGATAGCCAATGCGCTGGGCGCGGCGGCGCTGACTCATATGGGGAAGCGGTTCTCCCTCCAGCGTCATGCTGCCCTGGAAGGGAAGCAGACCGCACACACACCGCAGCAGGGTGGACTTGCCCGATCCATTGCTCCCCAGCAGGGCACACAGCTCCCCCGCCTGTATGGAGAAGCTCACCTTTCGCAGCACGTTTTCCCGGCCATAACCTGCACAGACATCCCGTGCCCGCAGCAGCTCACCCATGGGGCTCCTCCTTTCTGCACATCAGCCAGAACAGAAAAGGCGCGCCCAGCAGAGAGGTGATGATACTGATGGGCACCTCACTGTCGCCGATACTGCGGGCCAGCACATCAGACAGCAGCAACAGAATGCCGCCGCACAGCCCGGCCAGCACGGTGGTGGAAAAGCGGCTGCTGCGGGTAAGCAGCCGGGCGATGTGGGGGGCCAGCAGGCCGATGAAGGCAATAAGTCCGGTGACACTGATGACCGCCCCTGTCACCAGGGTGGCCAGCATCAAGATTGCCGGACGCATATATTTCACCGGCACGCCCAGCATCCGGGCGTCATCCTCCTCCAGCCCCAGAAGCACAATCTGCCTGCTCAGGGCGAACAAGCCTGTCAAACCCAGCAGAATCCAGGGGAGGGCCCCCAGCAGCTTGGACAGGGTGATATCCGCGAAGCTACCCATGGTCCAAAACTCGATGGAGGCCAGCTCTTTCTCCGGGTCGGCGGCGAGCTTCATGAGCATAAGCACCGACTGGGCCAAGGCGTTGACCACGATGCCAGACAGCACCAGATTGGCGATGTTCCGGCGGCTGGCCAGGGCAGACAGGGTCAGGGCGGTCAGCACCGCCAGAAAGCCGCCGGCGAAGGCCCACAGCGCTGTAAGCGCAACACCGCCCCCAAGCAGCAGAACGGCTGCCGCCGCCCCCGCTGAAGCTCCCGAAGCCACCCCGATGATGTCCGGGGAGGCAAGGGGGTTTTGAAACACGCACTGGTACACACTGCCCGCCACCCCCAGAGCGAAGCCGGCTGAAAGCGCCATACAGGTGCGGGGCAGGCGCAGAGTGAAAAACACATGTGCGGTGTAGGGGTCGCCCCACAGGCCCGCCCAAGTGATGGGGTAGCGGCCCACAGACAGGGAGAAGAGGAAGGCGGCCGCGGCGAGAACCAAGGCGGCGGCAAAGAGTGCGCCAAGCCGTTTTGTGCGTTCCATGAGAAGATCGCTTACTTACTCAGCAGCTCGGCGCCGACGTCAATCTGGTAGAAGTCGCGGTAGAACTGCTTGGCATCGGACTGAAAGGCGTCAAAGGCGTACAGGTCCTCGTGCAGAACCGCCGCGATCCATCGGCTGCCCACCAGGGCGCTGGGTACGGGGGAGTCCCAGGACTCCAGACCGGAGGGCATAGCGTATACCCGACCGCTCTGGACAGCCGCCAGCTGGGAAAGCTGGGGATCCTGGAGGATGTCGTCTCTGGTGTAGGCGGCACCCGAGGCGATGAGGATGACCTCCGGGTTCCAGGCAAGCAGCTGCTCATAGGAGATATCCGCCCAGTAGTCGTCCTCCAGCCCGGCAGCTACGTTTTGGCCGCCTCCCAGCTCCAGCAGAGAATTTTGGTACATCTTGGCGCCGGCTGTGCTTAGGTAACTGCTGTTGCCCGCCAGATAGACGGTGGGTCGCTGGACCTCCTTCAGGGTCTGGAGCAGAAAAGCCTGGGTCTGCTGGTTGTAATCCAGCAGGGCCAAAGCCTGTTCTTTGGCGCCGGTGGCGTCGCCCAGCAGGCGAATGGTGCTGTTAAGCTGCTCCAAGTTTTCCGGGTTGACCAGCAGCACTGTCAGCCCCAAATCCTCCAGGGCGGGCACGCTGTCCTTCAGCTTCAGGGGCAGGACGACGAGGTCGGGCTGAAGGGCGGCGCAGCCCTCCAGGTCGAAGGCCTTTGCAGTTCCCACATTGGGCAGCTCTAAAAGCTCTGCGGCAGCCAGGGAGTAAATGGGCCGGGTGTCCGCCTTGGCCTCAATACCTGCCAGCTTGTTCTGCTGGCCCAGAGCAATGAGCATAGAAGTGGTGATATAGTAGCCGCTAACCAGGCGCTCAGGTTCGGCCTGGATGGTAACCTCTCGACTGGATGCGTCGATCAGTGTGACTGGAAAGTCGGACAACTCCTGGCTGGAGACGGGAGAGGACGCGGAGCCTCCCGCGCCCTGGTCGTTGCCGCCGGACGACTGGGCGGGGGAAGCGCAGCCGGCAAGGGAAAATGTCATAACCAGTGCCAGCATCAGCGCAGATAGTCTCTTTTTCATTATAGTACCTCCTAAAAATCCATGCGTTATTCATGTGAGAATATAACGATATTAGCACACAAAACCCTCCAAGTCAAGACAGCAGAGAGAAAATTCCCACAGGGCCCGTTCGCTCCGGGCCTGTTTTATCTCTTTGCTCGACCGCCGCCGCTTTTCCATTAGCGCGTACAAAAAGGCCCTGGCGTGAACGCTGAATTTTTTGAAAGCGCAGGTTCAAGGTTCGCTATCGCCATCCCGTCTATGCCCCGCGCATATGGTCACGTTTCCTGCGGGTGTAGCCGTCGCGCGATTGTTACCCTGCCTGGCAGCGACACACTGGCATTGGGCCGAAAAATAAGAACCTTCATATTCCTTGCCGACTTTGCACGCTGCAAGGGGCTTATTCCCAGGTAACGTCGGCGGAGGCGCTGATAACGTTGATGTAGCTGGGCCCGACGGCCAGGGGAATGGGCTGGCCCGACTGGTCCAGGAAGGAATAGGTGTCGGTGCGCTTGTCCCGCTGCCAGGTAATCGGATAGAGCTGCCCATCCCGGAGGAGGACGCCTTTCCCGGTTCCGGTGGTCCGCACCGACATGCGGCCGGCGGAATCCCCCGGAACCAGGCTCACGTCGGTGTACAGCACCAGCACATTGCTCACCGTCACCCGGTCCCCATCCGGGCCGTCCACAAAGGGGATAGGGTCGGAGCCGTCCAGGCTCTGGTTAATCAGATAGTGGCCCTGGCTGGCGTCGTAGGTAAAGTACCCGGTCTTATAGTTGGAAAAGGGCGCGGTCAGCCGGATGACCTTCTCTCCCCCGGCGGGGGCCTCCTTGGAGAAGATCCAGCCTACCCCGTAGCCCGCTTCGTGGTCCAGACGGAAGCGGCTGGGCATCTGCTCCAGCACCTTTTCGCTGGAGGTGAGCATGGAGTGTTCCAGGCCGGCGTTTTTCCGCCGCTCCGGGTCCCGCCAGCACATATCGCCATAGGGGCCGTTTACAAAGTCGATGTGGGTGACGCCCCAGCTTTCAAAGGCGTCGTAGGCCTGGGGGCTGCCTCCGGCGTGGATGTAAATTGCGTCGTGGCCGCAGGCCAGGCTGACGTAATAGTCCCGGGCTGAGCGGATGCTGCCCAGGTCGCCTGTGCCTTCCAAGTTCTGGTAGACCCCCATGATGCGGGTGATGCCCCCTTCGGCCACCACCTCATAGAGCACGTCTGCCTGGGACACCCCGATCTGAGGCAGGGCCTTTTTCAGGTTGTTGAACATAACAGCGACGGGCCGCTTGCCGCTGACGTCCTCGTTCAACCCCTCCCCGGTGAGCGGGTTGGCGTAGGGGTATACCGGCTCCGGATCAGGCTCCACCGGCGCGATGGCAGAGATATCGGGCTCCTCCGGGGGCTGGGGGATGCTGCCCGCCTGGGAGGAAGACCCGCCTCCGCCTCCGCCGCCGCAGGACACCAGCGAGAGTATCAGAAGCCCGGCCAGCACTTGTGTTCCCCAATGTCTTTTCTTCATCAAAATCCCTCCAGTTCTCCTCCCTATCATACGACATCAATTGTGGAAAGTCAACAAAAACTATAGGCGCTTCTTATCCGACAAGCTGGAATAGGTAAACGGACCGTCGGATTTTATCCGGCTGTCAATGTGCCCCGTCACGGTTAGGCGCTGTTTGAAAAATAGCGGGGATGACCGTTCCGGACTTGCATCCTTTTTTCTTCCATCATAAAAAGCTTCTTGTCAAACGTTGGGCAAAAGTGCCCCTGCCAGCACAAATTGTACTGGACAGCGGGCACTTGGAACGATTAAGATGAAGTTGTTTTTTAGGCGCTGTTTGAACAATGGAACTGTGCCCGACGGCGAGAAATTGTTTCGCCAGAGGAAGCCAATTTGACGCAGGAATACTGGATGTAGTTCAAGGAAAATTGGCAAAGCATGGTGGAAAAAGAGCCGGCGTTTGGGCATGTGGACCTGTTTCAAACAAGCCCTAAGAAGATACCCAAAAATGCAAATTACACTTTTTAACCGGGGTTACGATAACGGGTCTTTTGTTTCTGTACCACTCCCGAAAAAATGCAGGCATCTTTCCGGACAGGCCGCCACGCATTTTCCGCAACGGATGCACTCGGGGGAGTGGGAAATCTCACCCAGGGAGAGGGCCACCGGACAGGCCTTTTCACAGGCTCGGCAGGAGATACACTGGGACTTCTCCCAGCGAATCTGCACCAGGCTGAACCGGTTGAACCAGCCGTATATCGCCCCCAGGGGGCACAGATACTGGCAGAAGGGCCGGTAGACCTTTATCGAGAGCAGGACAATGGCGAGGAGGACAGCCAGCTTCCACAGGAACAGGCCGGCGGCCTGGCTGCGCAGGGCTGCATTCGCGCTGAGCAGGGGAAGCGCGCCCAGCAGAGTGCCTGACGGGCACAGATATTTGCAGAACGCCGGAACTTTTGCAAACCCGCCCAGCAGCACCATGGATCCGGCGCAAACCAGAAGAACCAGAACCGCACGGCCCCCATGCTTTAAAATCCGGTGGAAGGGCAGCCGTTTTTTCTTTTGAAAGACAGGGATTTTGTGCAAAAGGTCCTGCACCAGGCCAAAGGGGCACAGCCAGCCGCAGACAAAGCGCCCCAGCACGCTGCCGAACAGGAAGAAAAAGCCCAGCGCGGCGAAGGGGACCTGAAACCCCTTCTGATTCAGCAGGGCCTGCAAGGCGCCAAGGGGGCAGGAGGCGACGGCCCCGGGGCAGGAGTAGCAGTTCAGCCCCGGGACACAGGCGTATTTCAGGGGGCCCCGATAGATTTTTCCGTTCAGGAAGCCGTACAGATACCCGTTTGTGACGATGGTAAACAGCAGCTGAACGCTCAGTCGAAGTCTTTTCACAGCTCACCCAATCCCGATACACTCCAGGCAGATCATCGCCGCCTTTTTCCACAGGACGGCAAACTGCCCATGGCAGGCCCCGGCGCCGAGCATAAGCGCTCCAAGCAGCGCCCCCAGCGCCCAGGCGTGCCGCCTACAGGTTGTCCAGAAGCCCATCAATAATCTCCTCCCATGCGGTTTTCGTCTTCGCGCCGACCACAACGTCCAGAACCGTTCCGTTTTCATCCAGGAAGAAGGTGGTGGGGACGGCGCTCACCTCAGACAGCAGCCCATAGTAAAGGGACTCGTTGAGCAGCAGGTGGGTGTAATTTGCTCCTGTCTGCCGGATCAGACTCTCGGCGGCGGAGGCGTCCTCTCCCTCCAGCACATCGCTGATGACGCCGATGATTTGAAGCTCCTCCGCGTCATACTCCTCCGCCAACTCGCCCAGGGAGGGCATTTCGCTCAGGCAGGGGTTGCAGTAGGTTGCCCAAACATTGACCATCGTAAGCTTGGACTGGGAGAACACCGAGGAGGAAACGGTGTTTCCCTCCACATCGGCGGCCTCAAAGCTGACCTGCACGGCGGACGACTCCGACTGAGAAGCGCTCCCGTCCGCCGGCTCCGAACCGGCGCTGCCCCCGGCGCAGCCGCTCAGCAGGGCAGCGGCGAGGATCAGCGCACTCAAATATCGTTTATATCTTTTGCTCATACAAAGCACCTCCGCTTGTTCGCAATTTCGTTCCGTATGTGTCCGCACATGGGCGGCAGTCCGTCGGGAGATATGGAACCGGCCGATCAAGCAGTTCAGGGTTCTGGCCTGGTTCGACAGCTCCTTGGAAACCGCCGCGCTCTTTTCCACGGCGGTGGAGTCCACCTGGCTGGCTGCCCGGGAGACGTTCTGGATTACATGGGTCAGGTTAGAGTGGATGGATTTCAGGCTCTCGGCCAGCATCCGGAAGTCACCGATATAGTAGTCCTCATTTTTGGTCACATCCACCGTGAGGTTGCCATCCGCCAACTCGCCCAGAACGCGCTCCACATCGTCGATGGTTTGCCTCAGACAGCCGCAGATCCGGTGGGTGGTCATGCCGATGGTCCTCTGGAAGGTATGGGTGAGCACATGGGTATCCGGAGTGGCAATGTACCGGCCCTCGAAAATGCCCTTGACTGCGGCAAAATCCTCAGAAAAAAGCTTTTGGGGGATATGCCGCTTTGCCCGTTGGATAAGCCTTTGCGCTTACTTGAGATGCAAAGCGCCCAGCCGAAATTTGATAACGATATATTGTAACATGTTTTTCCGGCGATGTCGAGACGTTGGTAAAAAACAATGCGGTTTGTTGATTTTATGTCCTTTATCCTGTGTGTGGTGCTGAAGAGCAGAGAATTACGAAAGCAAAAAATGTTAAGCGAAATGGGTCCGTTTCCGTTTGGACTTTGCCTCTTCTGAAAAGATATGATCCAAGACCTTCGCGATATTAAGGTTCTCCACCACCGCCTGTTCCAGGTAGTTGTCCAGAATTTCCGGGGGTGTTCTTATGGCGGGAGTGGCTCAAATTTCAGATTTTTCAGGCGCGAAGGTGTTTTCCTGTGACAATCTACCCTTCCGCTTTGAGTTACTGGTGAAAGGAGGTCTTGCGTATGGAAGCTCTGCCGCTGCGCGCGGGCGGTGAGAT
>CAOKLO010000051.1 GCA_948469375.1 uncultured bacterium
TTGGGGGCGGAAGCACTGCTTTCACTCGTTCCCATTGTCCTTTTGTCAATTCATAAGAGGCACGTTTTACCGCAGCGAGATTTTGGGTCGCAACGGCACCTGCTACGCCGGTTTGGAGCATATCGCAAAGGCCCTTTCCCCTTACTCCGATTTCGTTTTTGACGGGGAATTGACCCGTGCAGATCCCGGCCTCTTTTTTACTCCTGCTCCGCGCTTTCGTCTGCAATCAGAATCTTCTTTCTGCCCTCCACAGATTCCAGACACTCTACGATTTTGTCATCCTCAAAGCCTTGCTTCCGCAACCAGTCAATGAGATTCAATAGCTCCTTTGCTGTCATGACTGTCACCTCCTTTGCTGTCACGGGTCATCTTTTCGTCAATGGCGGAATTGATATAACCGTTTACGCTCTGGCCCCGAGCTTCGGCGTGGGCCTGAATGGTGTCCTTCTTGCCTTTCGGCATCGTAACGTTTATACGGTCATAGTTGTTTTTTACGTATTTATTGACCGCGCGCTGGTTGGCCTTTGAAGCCGGCATAGGCTCCCTCCCCTTTCGTTGTAAGCGCCAAAGTGGCGGCGCCTCTCCCAGCATTAAATTTATTATATCTCATTTTTCTATTGATGTAAATATGTATTATTGGCCAAAAATATTGGTGCAAATATGTATAGAATGTCAATTCTCATATTGATGCAAATATGAAATTCTATCATTGCCAGGAGGGAACACGGAATGAGAAATAAAAGGTCCCGGCGACTGCGGCGCCGGGACGGGAAAGGAGGCAAGCCGTATGAAGTGCGTCAATGGAATTTGGCGCTTTTAGAGGTGCCGTGTATCCCTTCATACAGACCGCTTCGTATGTAATGGCCTTTCAGAGGATGATTCCGGAGCAGAATCCGGTGAGGATTGCCAGGAAACGGCTGTTATTGGGCTTGCGCTTCAAGTGAAAGCCCGCCAATTCGGACAGCAGCAGCGGGTCAGTCTTCCATGCAACGGAAACCACAGTTCGCATATTGCGCTCTACGGCCTTCCAGTTGGTGCCATACCGTCCGGCGACGTCTGGATAGATCAGCTTGGTGATAAGTTTGAGCCGCTCGGGATTGTCGATGGCCAGCTGAACGGCGTATATTGTATGAGGGAAGCCGGTGTACTCCTCCGTAACACCCAGGCTGTGCAGCAGCCATTGAATGACCTTTGTGTCGCCGCCCGGTTTCATTTGCAGATCACCTCCACGATCTTTTGGAAGTGGAGGGCAACTTCCTCACGTTCGCTGCTGGAGAGGGTCCGGAACCAGTCGATGGTCCGGAGCATGTGCTCTGTAATGTCAATCTTCTCGGCCAGACGGTCATCTCCAACCAAGCTGTCCAGAGGAATACCCAGAGACTCGGAGATTTTAACCGCGGTATCCAACGTGGTATTGCCGCTGATCCGGACTGATTGCAGGGTAGATTTTGGGAGGCCGGTTTCCTTGGCAAACTCCGCCAGCGACTGGCCGTTGACTTTTCGGATCGCTTCGAGATTTTTCGCAAGGTTTCTCTGTTTATCCACAGGATTCCCCTCCTTATACATGCACTTTAAGGATATAGGAATCCAGGGTATTTGTGGTGTGCGGCTTTTCAGCGTGCCATACGAGATTTGGTGTGGTCCGCATAATGCTCACCCTTTCTATTTTCTGTAGGCCTGGCATTATGCGTCTGGGAGGCCCCCGGCACGCCGCGAGCGCCCTTCTATTTGAGCGGATATCACACGGTATACAACACAATCGCTGCGCATAGCGCCTGAATCGTTGTGCGGCAGCGGCTTTGCGAATTGGAGCTCGGGTTCAAGTCCCGTCACCCCGCATTTTTGCTGCCCAAAGCGTTTAGCGGTACGCTCCGGGGAGCAGCTATAGTGGCGTTTCAATCTGTCCGCGGCGGCACGCATCCAGGCCGTATGAACGGTGGAGATCATGACGCCAAACATATGCGAATCAGCGTTTGACCCTGGGCTGCCCCCTTGACCCACAAAATTATATTTACAACCGGTCAAAATCGTGGTATTATCTATTGGAGTTTTCCTATAGAAACGATATGAAAATGAGGAGTGTTCCTTTATGAGCCGTATGGTCGGTACTGTATCCCGGGGCATTCGCACCCCCATCATCCGCAGTGGGGACGATCTGGTGGAAATTGTAACAGCGTCCCTGCTGGAGGCCGCCGCTGAAGATGGCTTTGCCCTCCGCGACCGGGACATTGTGGCCATGACTGAAGCCATCGTGGCCCGGGCTCAAGGCAACTACGCCACCGTGGAGGACATCGCCGGCGACGTCCGGGCCAAGCTGGGCGGGGAGACGGTGGGCGTGATTTTCCCCATCCTCAGCCGCAACCGTTTTGCCATCTGTCTGCGGGGCATCGCCAAGGGGGCGAAAAAGATCGTCCTTATGCTCAGCTATCCCTCCGACGAGGTGGGCAACCATCTCATCAGCTTGGACGCTGTGGACGAGAAGGGAGTCGATCCCTACAAGGATGTGCTCAGCCTGGAGCAGTACCGGGAGCTGTTCGGCTATGAGAAGCACCCTTTCACCGGCGTGGATTATGTGGCCTACTACCAGGAGCTGATCGAGGACTGCGGGGCCGAGGCGGAAATCATCTTCGGCAACGATCCCCGGGCCATTCTGCCCTATACCAAGAGCGTGCTGTGCTGCGACATCCACACCCGCCGGCGCACCAAGCGGCGGCTGTTGGCCGCCGGCGCGGAAAAGGTGTTCGGCCTGGACGAGATCCTGAACGCCCCCGTCAATGGCAGCGGGTATAACGAGAGCTACGGACTGCTGGGCTCCAATAAGTCCACCGAGGAACAGGTGAAGCTGTTCCCCCGGGACTGCCAGGGGCTGGTGGAGGCCATTCAAAAAAAGCTGCTGGAGAAAACCGGCAAGCATGTGGAGGTCATGGTCTACGGCGACGGCGCCTTCAAAGACCCGGTGGGTAAGATTTGGGAGCTGGCCGACCCGGTGGTCTCCCCCGCCTATACCGCCGGCCTGGAGGGCACGCCCAATGAGCTGAAGCTGAAATACCTGGCCGACAACGATTTTGCCCACCTGTCCGGCGACGCGCTGAAGGAGGCCATCAAGGACCGCATCCACAAAAAGGACGGGGACTTGGTGGGACAGATGGTATCGGAGGGTACCACCCCACGCCGCCTCACCGACCTGATCGGTTCCCTGTGCGATTTGACCTCCGGCTCCGGCGACAAGGGCACCCCGGTGGTCTTTATTCAGGGTTATTTCGACAACTATACCACAGAATAAAGATGCTGCCGGGTGAAGCGCGGCGGCAATAAACGTAAGCGTCAAATCTTTCCGCCCAGACAAGACCCCTGCCGGGAAAATCCCGGCAGGGGCCTGAACATGATTTGACATGGGAAAGGCGGCTATGGGACAAGCCTCCTTTTGCGGTTGCCGGGAATAGAATGGGATATCCGGGCAAGCACAACAGGAGGATGATTTTCTTGGAGCTACATGTTGTAAAAAGCGGCGACACCGTCCATCAAATCGCCCGCCGGTATTCCACACCGGTGGATGATATCATTTTTGCCAATCAACTGCAAAACCCCAGTGCACTGTCGGTGGGTCAGGCGCTTGTCATCCCGAACAACGAAACCCGCCGCACAGTGCGCCGGGGCGATACCCTGTATTCCATCGCGCGCGGACATGGCGTAAGTCTTCAGCGCCTCATCGCGGCGAATCCTCAGATTTCCAATCCCAACCGCATTTACCCAGGACAGATGGTGAGCATTCCAACCGACGGCCGGCAAATGCGGGAGATCATCGTCAACGGCTACGCAACCGATGCCGCAGACAGCACGCTGAACGCCGCGCTGCCTTACCTGACATTCCTCTCGCCCTTTTCTTACCGCTCCGATTTGCTTGGAAACTTGACGCCCACCTTTAACCTAAATACTACACTCTCCGGCGGGCATCGCGCGGCAAATCTTCTGACGCTCACAAACCTGCTGGAAGCGGGAGGGTTCTCCAGTCAGATCGCCCACGCTGTTCTGACCGATCAGACCGTGCAGGATAATTTTTTGGAAAATGCAGAGGCTTTGTTGAGGCAGAGCGGCTGGTACGGCGTGAATCTGGATTTTGAGTACATCTACCAGTTTGACCGGGAGAGCTACAATCAATTCCTGCGCCGTCTGGCGGAGCGGATGCACCAGTTGGGTTACATTGTGGTGACTGCGCTGGCGCCCAAGCTCTCAGACGGTCAGCAGGGACTTCTGTACTCAGCCCACGACTATGCCTTCCACGGCCAGACCGTGGACTACGTGGTCCTTATGACTTATGAATGGGGCTATACATACGGGCCAGCTATGGCGGTGGCCCCCCTCAACATGGTGCGCCAGGTGCTGGATTACGCCGCGCAGGTCATACCGGCGGGGAAAATTCTCATGGGCGTGCCCAACTACGGCTATGACTGGACGCTGCCCTTCGTGCAGGGCACGGCGGCACGTTCTCTCACCAACATTGACGCCGTCACTTTGGCCGGGCAGGCGGGAGCGGGTATCCAGTACGATCAAACGGCGCAGTCTCCCTTTTTCCGCTACTATGACGGAGACGGCAGACAGCACGAGGTCTGGTTTGAGGACGCCCGCAGCCTCCGGGCCAAATACGCTCTGGTGAACGAATACGGCCTTGCCGGCGTGAGCTTTTGGAACCTAAACCGCCTTTTTCGTATAAATTTCATGGTGTTGGAGTCCATGTTCCATGTGGAAAAGGTACTCTGACCACTGATTCAGCCCAAAGAGAGGGCCGGGGCAAATGCTCCGGTCCTCTCTTTTCGCCCCTGTGTCCCTCCCTGTGGTTCAGGGTGGGACACAGGGGCGAATGCCGCCGGGTAAGCACTCCAATGGCATAGTGTGTGCTGCCGTTTCCCATGGTCAAAAAAGGTGCGCGGGCGCCGGTGTTCTGTCCCGCATATTGAAAATAAGAAAGTGCGGGGTGACGGGAGAAACAGAAAAAGCTGGAGGGTGCTGCGGCATACCCTTGCATTTTAGACACAAGCAAAATATAATATAGGGGACTTCAAGCGGAATCATTTGAAACAGCTTGAAAAAGCATAGGCTTTCCGCAGCTCTACGCGGCTGAAGCCGTGAATGGCCCATATTGCCTGTCGAGTGGTATGCGGTCATTTCAGAATAATAGTACAGACAAAATGAAGCTGATACGTTGAGGCAGGGGAGAGAGCTGTGGCAAATATACTGATTGTCGAAGATGAAAAGGCCATGCAGGACATCATCGCGGACTATATGCGGAAGGGCGGCCACACCTGCTATACCGCTGACGACGGCATAGACGCTCTTGTCACGCTGAAAAATCATCCTATGGATTTGATGATCCTGGACGTGATGATGCCTCATCTGGACGGCTTCTCCGTCTGCAAAATGGCGCGGGAAATGAGCGATATGCCCATTATCATGCTCACCGCCAAAAGCGGGGAGGACGACAAGCTGAAGGGCTATGCCTCCTGCTTTTTGGGCTTGCGGAAGCCCCGGTAAATGAAGTATCCCAGAGCGGCGGTGATGACCACCGCGCCGATGTCGATGCCCACCACCAGCTTTTCCGCCAGCGTCATGGGGGTGACAAAGGTGGAACCGGGCATCAGCCCGCACATCACCTTGGAGTTGGCCACGGTATACAGCACATGGCGGACGGCTTCCCGGCCGTAGGCGTAGTGGGCGGCATTGTCCTTGTCGAACTTCCACACGGCGTACTCGCTGGTGGTCAGCGCGCCGTCGCCCCCTGCCTCAATCATCTGATAGGCGTTCATATAGGTGGGGGAGCCGGTGTTGGCGTTGTCGGTGACAGCGAAGCCGTTGAAGCCCCACTCATTGCGCAGCACCTCGGTAATCAGGGGATAGCACCCGCCGGTCCAGGTGTAGCCCAGGCGGTTGAAGGCGGTCATCACGGCGTTGACGGCGGGGAACTCCCGGCTGGCGTTGCGGTAGCCGCCGTTTCCGTCCTCCTCCACATAGTTCAGGGTAACGGGGTCATTCTCAATGCACATCTGGAAGGGCAGCAGGTAGATCTCCCGCACGGCCTGCTCATTGGACCAGGTGCACACGCCGAAGTTGCCCACCCGGTCGCCACGGTGGTTCTCCTGGTCGTTAAGGGCGAAGTGCTTGATGAAGGTGTACATACCCTTGGAGGCCGCGCCCCGGCTGGTGGCGGAAGCGATAGCGCCGGACAGGTAGCCGTCCTCGGAGTAATACTCGTTGTTCCGGCCGGAGAAGGGCAGGCGGTGGATGTTCATAGCGGGGGCGTACCAGCCCACGCAGCCGCCGATGACGGCCTGATTGCCGATCATCTCGCCGTAGCGGGCGGCCAGCTCCTGGTTCCAGGTCTGGGCCAGCACCAGGGTGCCGCAGTAGCTTACGCCGGTGCCGCCGCCCGTCAGGCCGGTGGCTGCGTCTTGGTCCAGGGCGAAGGGCTTGCCCACGCTCTTCAGCTCGGCGTTGCCGTAGCCGGAGGTGGCGATGATGGTCTGGTAGTCCTCAGGGGTCAGCTCATCCAGCAGCTGCTCCCACATGGGGTCGTCATAGTCCTTGCCCCGCAGGTCGATGAGCTGGAGGCCGTTTTTCGCGCCGTACACCGGGCTGGCGGTGAGGGAGGAGGCGTCGGCGGGGTTGAGGGAGTCGAAGCCGTCCAGCTTGGCCAGATCCTCCGCGCTGATGGTCTTGGTGTAGGTGTAGCTCTTGCCGTCGGAGCCGTTGATCTCATTGCCCCAGGTGGAAATCTGGGTGCTCACCTCGCCGTCGGTAGTGGGCCAGGTGGCCTGCCAGTTGCTGCGGCTCAGGTACTCATAGCCGCCGTTCATAAAGTCGAAGCGGTTGGTGACGGGGGCGCCCGCAGCGCTGACGGAATAGGTGTCGCTGTCCATAGCGCTGACGGTGTACAGGGAGGCCATGGCGGCGTCGCCGTCCTCAGTCATTCCGTCGGCAGTGGTGAAGCCCTTGGCGGCCAGCACATTGTTGACAGCATTGTGGGCATCGTGGGCGGCGGTGATGTAGTAGTCCCCCGCGTCCAGAATGAAGGTCTTGGCGTTGGTGTAGTCGTAGGCCTTCAGCTGTTCCTTGTCAAAGGTGACGGTGACCGTCCCGCTCTGCCCCGGCTGGAGCAGCTCGGTCTTGCCGAAGCCCACCAGCTGGACGGCGGACTTTTCCACTTTGTTCTGTTTGTCGTAGTCGGTATAGGGGGACTGGACGTAGACTTGCACCACGTCCTTGCCCGCCGCAGAGCCGGTGTTCTTCACGTCCACGGTGACGGTGCACTGGTCGCCGCTCCAGCTGGCCTTGAAGTTGGACCAGTCGAAGGTGGTGTAGCTCAGGCCGTAGCCGAAGGGATAGAGAACGGTGGAGGCGTAGTCATAGTCCCCGGCGCTGCCCTGGCCCATGACAACATCCTCATACCGGGTCTCGTAGTAGCGGTAGCCCACGTAGATACCCTCTTTGTAGGCCACGTAATTGTACTTGGTCATCTCGCCGCTCTCGGCGGTGTACTGGAAGTCGCCGTAGTTGGCGGCGGCGGGAGCGCTGGCGGCGTCATAGGCGAAGGTGTCCACCGTCTTGCCGGAGGGGTTGATGTCGCCGGCAAAGACATCCGCCACGGCGTACAGACCGAAATTGCCCGCGCTGGGCACATAGAGGATGGATTTGATGCTGGGGAACTGCTCCACCCAGCCCAGCTCCATGGCGGCGGAGCTGTTGACCAGCAGCACCACGTCGTCATAGTTGTCGTTGAGGTATTGGAGGATCTCCAGCTCGGTGGTGTCCGGCTCCAGATAGCTTTTGGCCTGATCCTCAGGGGTGTCGGCGTGGTTGTACATGGACCGGGGCATATCCCGGCCCTCGCCCACCTTCCGGCCCCAGACAAACACGGGCACGGTACCCTTGGCGCTGTCCAGCAGGCCGGACTCCTTCTCCATCACATCCAGCGGACACTCGTTGATGGAGAAGTCCTCATCGTCGCCGTAGTTGACGGAGCCGGGGCCCAGGCCGTAGCTGCTGCCGTTCCCGCTGTTATAGAAATCCCACAGGGTCTCGTTCACGCCGAACCCCCGCTCCTGGAAGGTGGTGCGCAGAGTGGTGCCGGGATCAGCGGGGAAACCCATTTGTAGAATGATATCATACCAGGCATTGCCGATGAGCTTTGAGGAGGACCGGCCAAAGAAACTGAAGGTGGTGTCCTTGCCGAAGGGCATCAGGCCGCCGTCATTTTTCAGCAGTACCACGCCCTCGCCGGTGATTTCCTCGTTGAGGACCTGCTCCACAGCGGGCATCTCCTCGGCGGTGTAGTCGGCCTTATTGTACTGAAGGTCCAGGGATTCGTTATACTCCTTGGGCTGCTTGATGGTGGTCGTGCCGGAGTCACCCAGAAAACCGTTGATGGCGTTCATGTTAGGTGGGATCATCACGTTGGCCACGATGGCCACCACCAGGGTGAGGGCGATGAGGATGCTGGGAATGGCAGTGCGCAGGATGCGTTTCGCTTTCATCTCATGTACTCCTCTCAAAAAAATCGTGGACAGCTGGGGCGGGACCCGGCGGAGGGGCCCTCCCCGCCGGTCTGCCCTGTTCTGTCCACGATGCTACAAAATAAATTGTAATTTGTCCATAGGTTTGCCGTACTTTGCGCGCTGAATGCCGCAGTTGGTCATTCCGCCCCGCGCCGGGCGGCGGACAGCACCACGTCCAGGGTAAAAACACCGTCCTCCGCCTGGACGGACAGCCCCCCGCCATATTGCTCCGCCACGGTTTTCATGCTCAGCATCCCAAAGCCGTGGTAGTCCTCGTTTCCCTTGGTGGTGACGGGCAGACCGCTGCGCATGGCGATTTCCCCCGCGCAGGGATTCTCTATATGGATGTGGATCAGCTCCCCCTGCCTGCGCAGAGAAAAGCTGATGACCCGTTCCGCCTCCGGAAGGGAGTCGACGGCCTCCATCGCGTTGTCGACTGCATTGCCCAGCAGAGCATACAAATGGTGGGTTTTGACAAACTCCAGCCCCCGCCCGTCCGCCATGCACAGAAGCTGAATGCTCCGTTCCCGGCAGGCCAGGGTCTTTTCGGTGAGGATCACATCCAGCACCTCGTTGCCCGTTTTGACCAGGGAGGCGTACTCGTCCAAGGTGCGCTCCAGCTCTTCCCGGCCCTCCCGGTCCGGAAAGCGGCGGCTCTGGTGGCGCAGGTCGTGGTACTTGATGTTGATGAGGTCCACGCTTTTTTTGGCCAGCTCGTACTGCCGCTTGCCCTGCTCCACCACGTAGCGCACCCCGGCCAGCTCATCCTTCAGCTCCCGCTGAGAGAGCTGATTGTTCAGCAGGGCCAGAACAAGGCCGCACACCAGGATGTTATAGGAGCGTTCCAGCAGCAGGGAGGCCCGGTTGTCCACTGTGTAGTAGTTGGTCACCATATTGAAGATCACGTCCGCCGCGATGAGCAGGACAGTGAGCCCGACGATATTATTCCGGCCCAAGCGCACGTCGTGGTTGGCCTTCAGCTTGGGGTCCAGCAGCTCAAAAGCGCCGCAGTATACCACAAAATAGGCGTCGGCATAAAATACGATGCTGAGCCACGCGAAATCGCTCATCGTGACCGATTGAGCGGCGTAAGGCTGGACAAAGCTGCCGAACACGGCGCTGAATTGAGTGATATCGTTAAAAGTCGTATACAGCAGGTAGGCCAGATGCTGGACCGTATACCCCGCCACGGCGCAGAACAGCAGGTTGCCGAAGGGCTCGTCAAAGCAGAACCACAGGGCCAGCAGCGTCAGGCCGAACAGGGACAGGAACAAAAAAGATACATACCACGCGTTTTCCGCCGGGATGGGGAAGACCGCTGCCGCAGCCAGCAGCCCGGCGGCGCTGACGGCCAGCCGGAAATAAAAGCGGCGCTTGCGCTCCAACCGCAGCAGGAAAAGTCCTTCCCCCACGATCAGCTGGAGCATGAACAGCAGCTTATAGCTGTGCAGCCCATTGATCACGGCCTATCCCCCCTGTCCCAGGTAAGCGGCCACCGCTGAGGCCAGCTCCTTTTTCCTGGCCCGGCTCACCCGGAGCCACTCCCCGGCCACACACACCTGCTCCCCAGTGAACTGGGTCACATAGCGCAGGTTGACCAGGTAGGAAACGCTGCACCGGAAAAAGGCCCCCGGCGGAAGCTTCTGCTCCACAGCGGACAGCTTGCCCCGGACGGAGAAGCTCCCCTGGTCTGTGTGGTAGGTCAAATCGTGATCCATGACCTCGATGTACCGGATGGACGCGGAGGGGAGCACCCGGGTGACGCCCCCGGTGTTCAGCGTCAAATCGCTGCCCCGCTTCAAGCCGAGGGCCCGGACCACCCGCTTCAGCTTCATCTCAAAAGCGGTGGGATTTACCGGCTTGACGATGAAATCGAAGGCGTTTACGTCATACCCCTGGACGGCGTACTGCACCATACTGGTGACAAAGATCAGCATAGTGGCCTGGTCCACCTGCCGGAGCTGCTCCGCGGCGGACATGCCGTCTATTCCAGGCATTTTGATGTCCATGAAAATGATGTCATATTTGGGCTGATAGTCTTTCAAAAAGCTCTCGGCCGCCCCAAAATGGGAAACAGAGAACGCATGTCCACTTTTCTGCCCAAAGCTGGTTAAGCAGCGCTCCAATTCCTGGGCCGCCAGAGTATCGTCTTCTACAACCGCTGCGGTTATCCTCATTTCGCCACCCCCGACAACGCCATTTTAACAGACTGAACGCTGGTATGTCAAACCCTTGCCATATCAGCGCTCCTGACCATATACGCATTGCAGCGGCTGAGGCCGGAATATTTATCCTCGCCTGTATAGAGCTGGAAGGACGCCGTTTGGAGCCCGGGGAGTCCGGCGGCAGCATCATGTGAGAGAAGCCGCCCGGCCAATGGCCAGGCGGCTTTTTCATCGGATTTTCCGCGCTTCCAGATAGAACCGCTTGTCGTGGGCCTCGCCCATGGAGAAGGTCTTGCGGGGGAGAACCCCGTCGTGGATAACCGAGGGGAACAGCTCCTCCTTATCCATGGGGGGCAGGAGGAAGGCGATGTTGCCGGGCCGGGCGGCGAACTCGCGGGCCACGTCCTCGCCGTGGATGTAGTCCACCCGGCCCTCGTGGCCCACCAGGTAGTCGTCTAAAAAGCTCTGGAGCGCTCCCACAGGCAGACGGGCGGCGGAGGCGGGAATTGTGACCACGCCCTCAGCCCCCGCATAGACATAGCCCACAGGCAGGCCGTCTCCCTCCCGGACCGGGCCGCGGCAGGAGCCGGGGTAGGCGCGTACCAGGGCGTCCATCAGGACCTCTGGGTCGGTGTGGAACACCACCCGGTGGATGGGCTCGAATTCCAGGCTGCTGTCGTGGAGGTTTATCAGCTCGCACAGGGCGTACCGGGCGGGCAGGCTGTCCCACTTCTCTGGTGGCATGAGCCGCTTCTGCCGCTCATAGCACTCTTTGGCCGTGGCCAGGGAGTGGTTGCCGTCCCCTACGGCGAACAGCATAACGGGCTGGTGCTGTGTGGCGTATTTGGAGTTGAAGGCGGCGGGGTCCGCCAGGGCGGACAGGGCCCCGGCCACCTGGGCCAGCTGGGCCTCCCCCAGCCGCCAGCCCTTGACGTGCCCGCCCTGCTCCATCAGGTCGAAGTCGTACAGCAGCTCCATGGAAAGGGTCTGGGCGGTCAGCGGCTCGATGACGGTGCGGTAGGGGTCGTCGGCCAGCAACATGGCGTGGGGCAGCTCAATGGGGGCGTTTTTGCGCACCGCCACCCGGGGCGGAATGCGGGACATGACCACGCCCTCCGTGGCCCGGATCAGAGCGTCGGAGCCCGGCTCGTAGTCGTAGGCGGTCAGGTCGGCCATGCCCACCAGCCCCCGGCGGACCTTGCCGCAATGCAGGGTGCGCTCTACGTAGACCATGGCCCCGGGCAGGGTCTTGAACCGGCCCTCCCGGACGTACCGGGACATGGTGGCGTTGATGTCCATGATGTCGATCTCCACCTGGGGGCCGTCCAGACTGCTCTCGGGCAGAATCAGCCGCAGGGCGGAGGGGGCGCGGCCCACCCGCTCCTCCACCCGCTGCCAGTACTCGGGCTGAGAGGTGTACTGGTCGCAGGCCACCACCGACCACTTATCGTAGTCGCAGTCCTGGGGCAGCAGGATGTCGGCGGGCTGGAAGGGGAGGTGAGAGAAATCAACATTCATGGTGAAAACCTCTTTTCAATGGAAGATATGCGTCACAGCGCAGCCTTGATGGCGTTGAGCAAGGCGCCGAACTCCTCAAAGGCGGGGATGTCGGGGTAATCCGCTTTGATCTGGTCGGTGGACTTGAACAGGAACCCCGCCTTGCTGGCCTGGATCATGGCCAGGTCGTTGAAGCTGTCCCCGGCGGCGATGGTGTCGAAGCCGCAGGACTGGAGGGCCTTTACGGTGGTGAGCTTGGACTTCTCGCAGCGCATTTTGTACCCGGTGATCCCGCCGTCCGGGGCGACCTCCAGGGTGTTGCAGAACAAGGTGGGCCGGCCCAGCTTGTTCATCAAGGGCTGGGCGAACTGCTCGAAGGTGTCGGAGAGGATCACCACCTGGGTGAGGGTGCGCAGCTCGTCCAAAAACTCCTTGGCCCCGGGCAGCGGGTCAATTTTGGCGATGGTGGCCTGAATCTCCTTCAGGCCCAGCCCGTGCTCCTTGAGGATGCCCAGCCGCCAGGTCATGAGCTTGTCGTAATCCGGTTCGTCCCGGGTGGTACGGCGCAGCTCGGGAATGCCGCTGGCCTGAGAGAAGGCAATCCAAATCTCCGGGACCAGCACGCCTTCCATATCCAAACAAACGATGTTCATAAAAAACTCCCTTTCTCCTGATTTCCTGTGGAGAAATCAGTGCAAGTTGTTCAAAAATTTCTCCAGCCGTTTCAGCGCCTCGTCCAAATCGTGCATGGACGCGGCGTAGCAGGCCCGCACGTACCCCTCGCCGCCGGGACCGAAGGCAGTGCCGGGGATCACCGCCACCCGCTGCTGGGCCAGGAATTGGTCGCAGAACTCCTCGCTGGTCAGCCCGGTGGACTTGATGCAGGGGAAGGTATAAAACGCCCCCAGCGGCTCGAAGCAGCTCAGCCCCAGCTTGCGGAAGCCGTCCACCAGGAAGCGGCGGCGGCCGTCGTACTCGTCCCGCATGGCCTCGATGTCGCCGTCGCCCTGGTCCAGGGCCTCGATGGCGGCGTACTGGCTGGTGGTGGGGGCGGACATGATGGCGTACTGGTGCAGCTTGGTCATGGCGGAGATCAGCGGCTTGGGTCCGCACACGTAGCCCAGCCGCCAGCCCGTCATAGAGTAGGCCTTGGAGAAGCCGTTGACTACCACCGTGCGCTCGTACATGTCCGGGAGGTTGGCTATGGAAACATGGCGCTGGCTGTAGGTCAGCTCGGCGTAAATTTCGTCGGAAATCACCATGATGTCGGTGCCCCGGAGCACCGCCCCCAGGGCCTCCAAAGCCTCCCGGCCCATGATGCCGCCGGTTGGGTTGTTGGGGAAGGGGAGCACCAGCGCTTTCGTCCGGGGGGTGATGGCGGCGCGCAGTTCCTCCGGGGTGAGGCGGAACTCGTTTTCCGCTTTCGTTTCCACCATCACGGGCACGCCATGGAGCATGGACACCAACGGGCTGTAGCACACAAAAGAGGGGGTAGGGATAATGACCTCGTCCCCCGGCTCCAGCAGGCAGCGAAAGGCCAGGTCCAGCCCCTCGCTGCCCCCCACGGTGACCAGGATCTGGCCCACCGGGGCGTAGCTCAGGTCGAACCGCCGCTTGAGATACCGGGAGATGGCCCCCCGCAGGTCGGAGAGCCCCGCGTTGGGGGTGTATTTGGTGAAGCCCTTTTCCAGGGAGAAGATGCCCGCGTCCCGGATGTGCCAGGGGGTGGGAAAGTCGGGCTCGCCGATGCCCAGGGAGATTCCCCCCTCCATGCCCTGGAGCAGGTCGAAGTATTTCCGAATGCCGGAGGGCTGGATGTCCTGCACCCGGCGGCACATGAGCTTGCTGTAGTCCATCATTCAAACACAAACCTTTCCTCCTGGACCTCCTGGATGGGGAAGATCAGGTGCTTTTCCTTGTATTTCTTCAAAATGAAGTGGGTGGCGGTGCCGGTGACGCCCTCGATGGGGGCCAGCTTTTCGCCCACGAACCGGGCCACCTCCTTCAGGGTGCGCCCGGAGATGGTGACGGTCATGTCGTAGGCCCCGCCGGACATGAGGTAAAGGGACTCCACCTCGTCATATTGGTAGATGCGCTGGGCCACCCGGTCGAAGCCCTCCCCCCGCTGAGGGGTGACGCTGACCTCGATGAGGGCGGTGACCGACTCCTGATGGGTGCGGTCCCAGTCCACGATGGTTTTGTAGCCCAGGATGATACGGTCCTTCTCATATTGTGCCACCGCCGCCGACACCTCCGCCTCGGTCATGCCGGTCATGGCGGCCAGCTGGGCGCGGGTCAGGGTGGAGTCGTCCTCCAAAAGCTGGAGCAGGTCTTTCATAGCGTTGTGCCTCCTAAAAGAAGTGGGAAAGATGATTGTAATATTATATACGTTGCAAAAGAAAATGGCAATCCCTTAATTCTGCGTAATTGCGGAAGGGCGTCCGCGCCAGAGGGGGCATGGCGCTTAGGGCGGTTGACGCGGCCGGTAAAAAATGATAATATTATAACAATAACCGGGGGAACCAACGAGAGGAGAGGATCAGCGATGGATCAGGTCCGTATCATTGAGGTAAAGCAGAGCGTTTTTGCGGACAACGACAGGCGGGCGGCGGAGCTGCGGCGTGAGCTGAAGGAGCGCGGTATTTTCCTGCTCAATTTGATGAGCGCCCCCGGCTCGGGCAAGACCACCACCCTGGCGCGCACGGCGGAGCTGCTGAAGGACGAGCTGAAAATCGGCGTGATGGAGGCGGACATCGACTCCGACGTGGATGCCCGGGCCATGGCCGCCGCGGGGGTGAAGTCGATTCAGCTCCACACCGGCGGGATGTGCCATCTGGACGCCGACATGACCCGGCAGGGACTGGACGAGCTGGTGGACAACGACGTGGAGCTGGCCATTTTGGAGAATGTGGGCAATCTGGTCTGTCCGGCGGAATTCGACACGGGGGCGGTGAAAAACGCCGCCATTCTGTCCGTCCCGGAGGGGGACGACAAGCCGCTGAAATACCCCCTGATGTTCCAGGTCTGCGACGTGGTGCTCATCAATAAAATTGACGTGGCCCCCTATTTTGACTTTGACCTGGAGCGGTGCAGGGAATACATTCAGATGCGCAACCCGGAGGCGGTGGTCATCCCCATCTGCGCCAAAACCGGCGAGGGTGTGGAGGAGTGGGCCGCCTGGCTGCGGGAGCAGGTCGCCGCCTGGCGCTCCTTGTAGCTTGCTGACGGACCCAAGCAAAACCTGTTGTGTCCCATCCGGCAGCGCAGGCTGTTGTATCATAAAAGAGAGGAGAGAGAGCATGGGTAAAACCAATTTTCCCCTGGACGAGAGCAGACTGCCATTTGAGATACCCAAGACCGGCCAGCCCAGGGAGAAGATCGTCAAGCTGGGCAGGATGATTACCGACCGGGTGCCCGCCAAGCTCCACGGCGTCACCGGGGAGGACCCGGAGTATTGGGGGCTGGCCGGGGTGGTCACCGACGAGATGGCCGACGTGGCCCTGAAAATGAAGGTGCGCAAGCCCAAAACCTTCGAGCAGATTCAAAAGCTCACCGGGATGGAGCCGAAAAAGCTCCAGAAGCTGCTGGACGACATGAGCTGGATCGGCCTCATTGAGTACAACTGGGAGAACCTGGACGGCAAAAATCCCAACCATGAAAAGCGATACATCCTGCCCATGTTCGTACCGGGCAGCGCCGAGTTTTTCAACATGCGCCGCGCCCAGATTGACGCCAACCCCGAGGTCGCCGCCTTTTTTGAGCGCATGACCTTCCTTCCTCTGGAGAAGATCACTTCCATGGTGCCCCCCGGAGGGGCGGGCATCGGTATGCACGTCATCCCGGTGGAAAAGGCCATCGGCATGGAGAGCAAGTCCATTTCCATCGAGCACATCTCCCATTGGCTGGACAAGTATGAGGGGAAGTACGCCGCCAGCATGTGCTCCTGCCGCGCCAGCCGGGCTAAGCTGGGCGAGGGCTGCGGCGACGACGCCGACGACTGGTGCATCGCCGTAGGAGATATGGCTGATTACGTGGTGGAGACCCAGCGGGGCCGGTATGTCTCCAAGGAGGAGGCGCTGGAAATCTTCCAAAAAGCGGAGGCCAACGGCTTTGTCCACCAGATCACCAACATCGACGGCGACCAGAAGATTTTCGCCATCTGCAACTGCAATGTGAATGTGTGCAATGCCCTGCGCACCTCCCAGCTGTTCAACACACCCAACATGAGCCGGTCGGCCTATGTGGCCAAGGTGGAGGAGGACAAGTGCGTGGCATGCGGCGGCTGCGTGGAGGTGTGCCCCGCCGGGGCGGCCAAGCTGGGTCAGAAGCTGTGCACCAAGGACGGCCCGGTGCAGTACCCTCGTCAGGAGCTGCCCGACGAGGTGAAGTGGGGGCCGGAGAAGTGGTCCATCGACTACCGGGACAAGAACCGGATCAATACCCACGAAACGGGCACCGCCCCCTGCAAGACCGCCTGCCCCGCCCACATCGCCGTCCAGGGCTATCTCAAGCTGGCGGCCCAGGGGAAGTATGCCGAGGCATTGGAGCTCATCAAGAAGGAAAACCCCTTCCCCGCTGTGTGCGGCCGGGTGTGCAACCGCCGGTGCGAGGACGCCTGCACCCGCGGCGCCATCGACCAGGCCGTGGCCATCGACGAGGTGAAGAAGTTCATCGCTCAGCAGGACCTGAACGCAGAGCGCCGCTTTGTGCCTGAGAAGGTCATCCCCAAGGTGGAGGGCGGGTTCAGCCAGAAGATCGCCGTCATCGGCGGCGGCCCGGCGGGGCTGTCCTGCGCGTACTACCTGGCGCTGAAGGGCTACGAGCCCACCGTATTCGAGAAAAACAAAGAGCTGGGCGGAATGCTCCGCTACGGCATCCCCTCCTTCAAGCTGGAGAAGGACGTCATCGACGCGGAGATCGACACCATCCGTGCCCTGGGCGTGGATTTCCGCTGTGGGGTGGAGGTTGGCAAGGACCTGACCCTGGACGACCTGCGGGCCCAGGGCTACGAGGCGTTCTACATTGCCATCGGCTGCCAGCGGGGCCGCCTGCCCGGCATCCCCGGTGAGTCCGCCAAGGGCGTGTACTCCGCAGTGGAGTTCCTGCGGGCGGCGGCGGAGGGCAAGAACCTCCAGGTCCCCGGCAGGACCGTGGTAGTCGGCGGCGGCAACGTGGCCATTGACGCCGCCCGCACCGCCCACCGCTGCGGGGCGGACAGCGTGCAGATGTTCTGCCTGGAGCCGAGGGGCAAAATGCCCGCCTCCCTGGAGGAGATCGCCGAGGCGGAGGACGAGGACGTGACCATCCAGTGCGGCTGGGGGCCGAAGGAGGTCCTCACCGATGGCGGCAGCGTGTCCGGCGTGGTGTTCATGAAGTGCACCAGCGTGTGGGACGACCAGGGCCGATTTGCCCCCCAGTACGACGAGCAGGACACTGTCACCGTCCCCTGTGACCACGTGGTGCTGTCCATCGGCCAGAGCGTGGAATGGGGCCGGCTGCTGGAGGGCAGCAAAGTGGAGCTTGCCCGGGGCGGCTGGGCCAAGGCCGACGCCAAAACCTATCAGACCGCCCAGCCCGATGTGTTCGTGGGCGGCGACGCGTATACTGGGCCCAAGTTCGCCATCGACGCCATCGCGGCGGGCAAGGAGGCGGCCGTCTCCCTCCACCGCTTTGTTCAGCCCGACACCAGCATGACCATCGGCCGGGACCCCCGGTATTTTGTGGAGCTTGACAAAAGCAATATCAAGGTGGAGCAGTACGACAACGCTTCCCGGCAGATCCCCGGCATGGACGGCAGCATCGACTGGAAGCGCTCCTTCCGGGACGCCAAGCGCACCTTCACTGAGGAGCAGGTCAAGGCGGAGACTACCCGCTGCCTGAGCTGCGGCGCGTCCATTGTGGACCCCAATAAGTGCATCGGCTGCGGTCTGTGCACCACCCGGTGCGAGTTTGACGCCATTCACCTCCACCGGGACCGCCCGGAGTGTTCCACCATGATGAAGTCCGAGGACAAGATGAAGGCCATTCTGCCCAACCTGGTGAAGCGGGAGATTAAGATCAAACGGGGCGCCCGCAAGGCCAAACAGTAAGCTATGCATGAGCTGGGCATTGTGTTCCACATCATTGACAGCGTGGAGCGGGTGGGGGCGGACCACGGCCTGGAAAAGGTGTCCGCCGTGGTGCTGGAGCTGGGGGAGGTGTCCGGAGTGATCCCCCGCGAGCTGACCTCCTGCTGGGATTGGGCAGCGGCAAGGTCGGAACTGGTGAGCGGCGCCGAGCTGAAAATCGAGACCCTGCCCGCTGTCACCCGCTGCGGCTGCTGCGGGCGGGATTATCCCACCACAGCTCACGGCCGCACCTGCCCCCACTGTCAGAGCGGGGACACCTGGCTGCTCACCGGAAACGAGGTCAATATCAGGGAGATTGAAGCGTATTGACCGGCCGCGCGCCATGACAGGAGCGGAGGACGCCCATTTTCAGCCCGCCCTCTGCTCCGGATGGCGGGCCCGCCGGCAACACGAAAACAGGCTGCCTCGCCGCAATAGGTGTCGGTCCTCGTACCCGCCGGTGTTGATGCCACCGGCGGACAGCTCTGTTCGGCCTCCCGCCGGCGTCACTGGAATACGGGCCGCTGTAGTCTGAAAGTCCGGTGTGTCAGAAAGCAGGAAATTTCCTTCCGCCGTGCCGCTTAGTTCCACCGATGTAGAGATTGACCCTTTCCTAAAAGAAAAGCCACAGTGGAAAAATCACTGTGGCTTGAAAATTTAATGAACCCTCTTGGAAAAGCTTGACAGGCCGCCCCTTGGCGGCCTGTCAAGCTATCTTGGCGCGGAAGGAGGGATTTGAATTATTAGAAGTCTGAGAAATGGTGTGTAGACCTATGCGCGTAGTCCCTGTGTTCTAACGGTTTCCGGGTTTCGGCGTAAAATGCTGTGCAGTATTGTGCGACGGCTAAAGGGTATTTTGAAGGGTATAGATCGGCATAATATCGAGGGCAGGGAATACCCCATAAATGACATCGGTCCACACAGCAGACCAATATTACAAAGCATTTCCCAATGCTGCACACCCTTCCTTCTTGCAATCCAGGGAAGGCCGTGGTACAATCGAAATATCGAAAGGGTTTAGGGCATCTCTACGGTGAAGGAGTGATTACGATGGCATTACCAGCAGAGAAAGACCGCTATACATTCGCAGATGTTCTGGGTTGGGACGAGGGTGAACGAGCGGAACTTATTGATGGAGAGGTTTTCTTGATGGCCCCGGCCCCGTCCAGAGGGCATCAGAGAATCAGCTTCGAGATGTGCCGTCAGTTGGGAAACTATCTGGAGGGGAAACGCTGTCAAGCTTATTCCGCCCCCTTTGATGTTCGGTTGTTTGAGAAGGACGGTGATACCCCCGAAGATGTAGACACGGTGGTGGAGCCGGATATTGTCATTGTGTGTGATTCATCCAAACTGGATGACCGGGGCTGCAAGGGAGCTCCGGACATGGTGATAGAAATCCTGTCCCCGTCTACCCAGCGTCATGACCGCCTGGTAAAGCTGGGCCTGTACCAGCGGGCCGGGGTGCGGGAGTACTGGATCGCAGACCCCGATAGCCAGACGGTTCAAGTGTTCACTCTGTCTGATGGGTTGTTGCTTCCCCATGAAGTTTATGACCAGACGGGCGTGGCAAAGGTCAACGTTCTGGATGGTTGTTTCATCGAGCTGAGCAAAGTATTCAGATAAATAGAAACCCCCTGGAGCACCAGCCCCAGGGGGTTATATCAACTCAGGATATTTCTGTAGCTATAGCCTATACTTATGTCATATCATCATAACAAGTACGTGAGTATGTATGCTATATGCAGTATCTATGCTCCATATACCATATCTGCGATGTAGCGGGACCGTATCGTTCTTTGACCGGGAACCGGCTGACGCCGCTCCGTTCGTATATGCCCCGGGGCTCTCCCATCCGGGCTTGAAAGCTGTGCTCCAGCACTTCCGCTGCGCTGGAGCGTTTGACCTGGGTGACCACCTGACCGCTGCCATTGATGCGGGTATTGAACTTCGTCAGCGGGATCACACAGCCCTCGTACCCAAACGATGCCGTGATTTCCCCGCTGGATTGCCGGACAAAGTGATTGATGTTCCTGGTGCGGGCCAGAAACTCGCTCTGGCTGATTAAGGGCTGACAGTGCATCATTTCTCATCAAATCTCATAGTGCACATGAGCGAGTCACTAAAGGCCAAGCACACCCGCTGGGGAAGTCCTGTTCTGCCGGTCAGCTTTTCCACCAGCACCAGCTCACGCATTGTGTCCACCAGGTCATCTATGCTCCGGCCTAAAGCGCTTCCCGTTTCGTGTGCTCCCCCATCGGGAGCTGAATCACGTTTTGCCCCGGGGCTTCGATGGGTTGATTTTTCTTGTTTTCCACTGTGTGAAATTCCTCCTTGTATTCTGGGGAGGGACCGTGGTACAATAGCACCAGCAGCCCCTCTAGGCTGTCCGTAGGCTCCACATTCTCCTGCTTGCCGGCGTGGGATGTGGGGCTTTTCATTTTCCGCGTTGTTCACTGCTGTCGGCCCTCAACCCGCTTGCGCATCCAATCTTGGAGAATGTCAACCGGGATTACCCGACGTCCGCCCAACTCCAACACCGGAAATCCGTCTGACTTGATCAGATTGTAGACGCTTCTCCTGGATATGCCCAGGGCTTCCGCCGCCTCCGTGACGGAGAGTGCCAGCTTTTCGGCCATACCCATCACACCTCCTCCAGTAGCTCTGCCGGGTCTACGTGGAGAGCCTTGGCCAGAGCTTGGATGGTGGACAGTTTTGCCAGTTGCTTGAAGGATTCCGCTTCAGCTACCAGTGGGAAGCCCGGTATACGGTAGGCCGGGACCCTAGCACCGGGAAACGGATCCAGCGCAGTATCTACGGAACCACGCAAAAGGAGGTTTGGCAGAAACTGGCCCAGATTACTGCCACTATCGACAAGGGCACCTATCAGACCCCCAACAAAATCACCGTAGGCGCATGGATGGAGGAATGGCTACCACCTTCTGTGAGAACAAGGTGAAACCCCTGACCCTCCAGAGCTACCGGGCCAGCATCAAAAACCACATTGTGCCCGTCATCGGAGCCATGGGGGTGCAAGCCGTCAAAGGCACCCACATCCAGCGTCTGTACAATTCCATGACCCGAGCGGGCCTGTATTGAGCCCCCGCCTGGAACAACCCGGATAATCTAGTGTTTACGGATGAAGCCGGGAGCCATTATGCAATCCACACGTTTTACGAGCGGTTCAAAGCTATTGCTGCCAGCATTGGCCGTCCAGATGCCAGGCCGCACGACCTCCGGCACACTGCGGCCACGGTGGCCATAGCCAGCGGCGCGGACATTAAGAGCGTCCAAGACCTGCTGGGCCACGCCACGGCCAGCTTTACGCTGAATGTCTATGCCCACACGTCCGAGCAGATGATGAAGGACACGGCGGCGCGGATGCAAAGCTACTATGACGGGCTCGCTGTTAAAGGGTAAAAAAGCTGTAAAGGGTATATTGAGGGGTATGGCAGAAATACAACAGGAATGGCAGCAATGATTTCGTCCAAAATCTTACGAATATAAAATGAAAATCCCTGGATTCTTCACGAATACAGGGATTTTCATTGGCGCGGAAGGAGGGATTTGAACTGCTTGGGAGGGGATTTATCCCATACTTTTGCATATCAAAAAGTTCCAACAAGTTGGCTTTTTAGTAATTATCATTACACTATGTAGCAAGGGGTTTTAACCAGTCCTATCGTGATAAGGGTCAAAATAAGGGTCGAGAATGAGTAGAGCGGGGCGGTATCCCAAAGGGGATGCCGCCCGCTTTCATTGCCTGGGGATATTCTATACTGACATTTCCCCATAATAATTATATCGCGTCAAATAAAGTAATGCAAATTTTGTCGGGAAATGTACCTCATTTTGAGGTACAATAGAAAATCCTAATCGGAACTAAATTCTTTAGGCTAGGTGTTCAAGTTCGCCATTTTCAGTGAGAGAGTATCAATTAATAAAGAAAAGGGCAACCGATTTCTCGATTGCCCTTATAGACAGAAATGCTTTAATCTGCAAGCTGTGTCGGAAATCCTTCTTCAATGGGAAAGGAGTGTATCGTAAAGGAACGGGGACACCCCGAAAACAACAGGCAGTCAGGCCGCAGGCGGCACAGGGGCGCGGGAAAGGACGCGCCGAGGTGATTTTGACGGTAGTATATCACAGACAACCGAATATGGAAAGGGGGCTAATCCTATGCCGGCAGTAACAGCAGACAGGACGATTGAACGCACCGACAAGCCGCTGCACATCACAAAGCGGATTGGCTCCACGACCTACAAGGTGAGCGTTCATTTCAGCAGGACGAGCAGGGAAACCATGAGCGATAAGCTGGTACGCCTGATTGAAAGGGACGCGGTGAAACAGTGAAAACTACGCCGAGAACCGCAGCGCCGGACAGCCGGAAAGAGGGAACCATGAACGACAACAAGCTGACTATCCTTTACGAGAGATTGAGCCATGAGGACGGGCGGGAAAACGAATCCCTGTCCATTGAGCATCAAAAGGAGTACCTGGAGGAATATGCGGCCCGGAACGGCCTCACTAACATTGTCCATCGGACAGATGACGGCTGGAGCGGCACACGCTGGGACAGGCCCGGATTTTTGCAGATTATGGAGGACATCGAGCGCGGCAATGTGGGCCAAATCCTGATTAAAGACATGAGCAGATTGGGCCGCGACCACTTGCGCGTGGGGCTGTTTCTGGAGCAGTTGCGGGAGCGGGGCGTCCGGCTGATCGCCGTGGCCGAGGGCATCGACACCGCCAAGGGCGAGGACGATTTCATGCCCTTCCGAAACATCTTTGCGGAGTGGCACGCAAATGCAAGGCCATTCCCGCCACCGACTGGAACGAGCAGACCAAGGCCGAGGAATGGCGGGCGGCGTGGGCGCAGCTTTGCAACCGGGCGTTGGAGCAGTACGGACACACCGAGCGCATCGACCACCGCAGTTATGAGCGGCAGGGCATCGACCAGATACCCACCGTCCATTTAGGCGTTGCCGCTTCCGCTATGGAGAAGCGCGGCATCCGCACCGAGCGCGGCGATCTGAACCGGGAAATCGAAGTGACAAATCAGAAACTCCGGCAACTGAAAGCCCGTATCGCCAAGCTGCAAAAGTGGCTGAAAGAGGAACAGGAGAACACCGAGCCGCCCACCCTTGCCGACTATATCCAGGGCATCCTGTCACGCAGGGCGAGGGAGGGAAAATCGCAGGTTTCCCAATCCATCTATAATCTCAAGGACGCGGCGAAAATGCTGA
>CAOKLO010000052.1 GCA_948469375.1 uncultured bacterium
TTCCTATACCTTCGTCTGTTTGCCTGGCTTTTACTTGCTTTAATCAGTGCTTCCTATGACCTAGGATGGGGCAGATGTGGTCGAGGGCTGGGTTATCAGAAGCAAGTAACGCGGTTTGACCACTCAAAAGAGACACGGCGGAAGTTCCGCCGTGTCTCTTTTTCGGTCTTATAAAACTTTGCGCATAGCTTACAAAAGTTCCCACAGTGGAGCTAAAACATAGGGCAGGTGTTATAAAATCTTCTTCACCTTCGCGAAAAGCGCCTCACAGTAATGATGACCGCCCGCTCGCGCGGCACGGGCGGTTTTTGCGGTTATAGGGAACTCTCCCGCTCCGGAGCGGGCCAGCTGCCCCCGCCCTCCTCTCCGGAGGCCCCGCGCCCGGGGGCCGCAGGAATCCCCATCTCGCCGCGGTACTTCGCCACGGTGCGCCGAGAGAGTACACAGCCCTCCCGGGCCATGCACCGGCAGAGCTGCCCGTCCGACAGCGGCGCCCCCTTGTCCTCTCCGGCGATCAGCCGCCTCAGCAGCCGGCGGGCGGCGGCGCTGGTATCCTCCCCTCCGGAGGGACCGGAGAAGAAATATTTCAGGGGATACAGCCCCCGGGCGCACTGGAGATACTTCTCCCGGACCGCCCGGCTTACCGTGGACTGGTGGACATTCAGGGCCTGCGCCACCTCAGCCATCCGCAGGGGGACCAGCCCCTCCGGCCCCACCCGGAAAAATCCGGCCTGCCGATCCACAATGACTTGCGCGCACTGCGTGAGGGTGCTCTCCCGCTGCTCCACGGCCCACAGGATGCCCTCCGCCTGCCGCAGCTTCCCCGTCAGATAGGACCGAACCTCCTCGTCCCGCGATTGGGCCAGCAGCTCTCTGTAATATGCGCTGATTCGGAACGGCGGGCGTTTCTCCACCGCGGCTCGGACGGTCCACCGCCCCCGCTCCTCCGCCACCAGCAGGTCGGGCTGGGGATAGAGGGTCTGCTCGAAGTGATGAAAGGGAGCGCCGGGGCGGGGCTCCAGCTCCCGGATTGTCCGCCGGGCCAGCTCCACCTGTTCCGGCGTAATTCCCAACTCCCGGGCGAGGGCCCGGTCATGGCGCCGGGCCAGCAAATCAATATGGTCCCGGACAATCGCTAACGCGGGGCCGGTCTCGCCCACCCGTTCCAACTGAAAGGTCAGGCACTGAGAGAGATTCCCGGCCCCCACCTCCGCTGGCTCCAGCGTCCTCAGCAGAGCCAGAGCTTCCTCCAGTCGTTTCAGGGGGATTTCCCCCCGGTTGGACAGCTCCTCCAGGGGAATCCTAAGATAGCCGTCGTCATCCAGGCACCGGATCAGATACTCCACCAGCCGCCGGGTATCCCGCTCTATGCTCAGACGGTCCAGCTGCCGGGAGAGGAAGCCAGTCAGAGTCTCCTCCAGCCCCCCGTCGGTGCCCACCCGGGCCAGGGGGTCCATCTCAGCGTCGCTGACCTGCTGGTAAAACCAGTTCTGGCTGTCGTTGTCCTCCAGCCACCGCAGCCGGTCCACAAACTCCTCTGGAACGGTCTCCTGGGGTTCTGGCCCGGCCTCTTCCAGGTCGATTACAGGGTTCTCCTGGGCCAGCTCTCGGATTCGGACATCCAGCTCCGCCGTGCTCAGCCGCAGCAGCTCCACGCTGTACAGCTGACGCTGGCTCAGCCTTGCGCTCTGTACCTGCTGAAGCTCCATTTCCGCTCCCCCCTTTTTTCTCAGTTTAGGGCGGCGGGGGGCAAATGTCAAGCCCGAGCGTCGCCCCGGAAACCGGCCCGCTTTCCATAGATAAAACTCTATAATCAGCGCCGATTTTATATATTAGACATTTTCAAAATTTTTTGTAAAATTAATATACGGTCACACATTTTTGAAGAGAGCTATTTAGCGATTTTATCGCTTTCTGGACAGGGGCGGTTTGGGACGAAAGGGATAAAAAATACCCCGCAAGAACCTTTAGCGCGAAAATTGCGCAGCAGACCGTCAGCATCTATTGATTTTACTAATATGTCTTAATGGAAATTCAGATTGCATTGCGGCATCGTCAGGAAGTACACTATCCCTACCGTACACACTCGGGGGGTATCGCCCAATCGGACTCCCCAGCGGCGCAAAGGCGAGAAATACACATTTCGTGATTTCTAAATAAAAAACAGAACAGGAGGAACTACTATTATGAAACGGCTACTCGCACTGGCACTCTCCCTGGCCATGGCCCTCAGCCTGGCCGCCTGCGGCAACGGCGGTACCACTCCCCCCGCAAACTCCACCCCTAACACCTCTGACACCTCTAAGGGCTCCGCTGATCCCGGCCCCGCTCCGACTCAGACCTACGACCTCATCTGGGGCGGCACCAGCGCCTCCTCCGGCTACTACGCTTTGAACGTGGCCGTGTGCGACGTCATCAACAAGTATGTGGACGGTGTCACCGTCACCCTGATGGAGACCGGCGGCACCGTGGACGACTACAAGCTCATGCGCGACGGCGAGGCCTCTTTCGCCCAGACCAGCGACGTCAACGAGTACTGCCTGCAGAACGGCACCGGCGCCTATGACGGCTTTGGATACACCGGCTCCCTCGACCTGCTGTTCTTTGTGCCCCAGGCTTACCGCTACGCCGTCACCGAGGCCAGCGGCATCAAGTCCATCGCTGATCTGGACGGCAAGACCTTCTGCGCTGGCCAGGCTGGCTCCTCCGCCGAGGTGGAGACCATGAACATCTTGGGCGCTCTGGGCATCGAGCCCGACTGGTTCCCCGCCAGCACCGGCGACGCCGTGGACGCCATCGCCAACCGCCAGTGCAACGGCATCACCAAATCCGGCACCACCCTGGCCGCCGACTCCACCTTCACCGGCCTCCAGGCCAGCCTGCAGCAGGCCAATAACGACCTGCGCTTCCTGAGCTTTACCGAGGAAGAGGTCGCCAAGGTCCAGGAACAGTATCCCTACTACGGCTTCCGCGTTGTGGACACCAAGCCCTACGGTTTCGATTACGAGACCCTGACCTACTGCTCCAGCCTGGGCTTCTCCGTCTCTGAGGATCTGCCTGAGGAGGTCGTGTACAACATCATCAAGGCTATTGACGAGCACATGGACGACATCCGCACCGCCTACCCCGGCATCGCCGACGATCCCTTTGCCCTGACCAACGACGCCAGCAGCATCAGCAAGATTCACCCCGGCGTTGTCAAGTACATGGAAGAGGTCAAAGGCATGACCGTCGATTCCGCCCGTAAAGGCTAATTCGCCCCGCGGTCCTGAATGTAACAGCGCAGTAACGCCCCTTACGAACTCCAGGCACTCTACATATGTGGAGTGCCTGGAATGCAAAGGAAAGAGGTTATTATATGGCTCAAGAAAACACTACTCAGACAACAAGCGAGACCTTCACCAGCCGAAAGACCCCCTTTGAATGGGCTGTCTTTGTTATCTCAGTCGCCTACGCGTGCTTTTTCCTCTACACGGCCTTTTCCGGCCCTTTTACCAGTATTGTTCAGCGCGGCTTCCATGTCTGCGCTGGCCTGATTATCTGGTGCCTACTGGACCTGAACAACAAGAAAAAAACCAATAAGATTGAAAAAGGAATCGATCTCATCATGATCGTAATTCTAGCGATTATGATGGTTTATTACGTGAGTGCGGGCAAGAGCGTCCTGATGCCCACCTTTAAGATGACCACTCCCTTGTTTGTCATGGGTATCCTGTTCATGATCTGCGTCATGGAAGTGGCCCGGCGGACCATCGGTATCGCGGTCCCCATCCTGAGCCTGATCGGTCTGGCTTACGCTCTGTTAGGCAAATATATCCCAGGCACTTTCGGCCATGCCGGCTTTAAGCTGCAGCGGGTGATGGAGATTATCGCGTTCAGTGACCGGGGTATCCTGGGCAGCGTCACCGGCATCTCCGCCACTATCATCGCCACGTTCGTCATATTCGGCGCCATCCTGTTCGCCACCGGCGGCGGCGAGACCTTTATCAACCTGGCCAGTCTGGTGGCCGGCAACTCCGCGGGCGGCGCGGCCAAGATGGCCTCTGTTGCCAGCGGCTTGTTCGGCATGATCTCCGGCTCCTCCGCCGCCAACGTGGCCACCACCGGCGCGTTCACCATCCCGATGATGAAGCGCATGGGATACAGCAACGACTTCGCCGGCGCTTCCGAGGCCAGCGCCTCCTCCGGTGGACAGATTATGCCCCCCATTATGGGCGCCGGCGCGTTTATTATGGCCGACATGCTGGGCGTCACCTATAAGGAGATCGCCATCGCGGCCATCATCCCCTCTGTCCTGTTCTATGTGGGCGTAATCTGGGGCATTGACTGCTTTGCCCGGCGCTATCACTACCGCGGCATCCCAAAGGATGAGATTCCCGCCGCCGCCGAGGTTCTGAAGCCCTCCAAGTGCCTGCCCGTGTTTCTGCCCATCGGCATCTTGATCGTCCTGTTCCTGATGGGTTTTACCGCGGTTTACTGCGCCAGCTGGTCAATCGTGGCCGCCGTGGTCCTCTATCTGGTCATGGCCCCCAAGGAGCTTGTCCAGCGCGTCAAAAACCTGATTCACGGTCTGGCCGACGCCACCAAGGACATGCTCACCGTCATTCCCCTGATTGCCTGCTCCCAGATTCTGGTCGCCCTGATCTCCACTACTGGCGTGGGCGTCAAGTTCACCAACATCATTGTTGAGCTGGGGGGAAGCAGCATGCTGCTGGCCGGCCTGTGCGCCATGATTGCCACCATGATTCTGGGCATGGGCATGCCCACCGTGGCCGCTTACGTCCTGGCCGGCTCGGTCATCGCGCCCGCTCTGGTAAAAATCGGTGTGGAGCCCCTGGCCGCCCACTTCTTCGTATTCTACTACGCCATCTTCGCCGGCCTGACGCCCCCCGTCTGCGGCACCGTGTTCGTGGCCTCCGCTATGGCGGAGTCCAACTGGGTCAAGACCGCCTGGATTGCCATCCGGCTGAGCATCGGTGCGTTCCTGGTCCCCTTTATCCTGATCTTCAACCCGGGTATGATTCTGATCGGAACAACCGCGGAGATCGTTCAAACTACCGTGACCTCCCTGTTCGGCATCTTCGCCCTGGGCGCCGGGTTCATGGGATACCTGACCCGGAACCTGAACTGGCCTGTCCGGATTATTCTAGTCGCCGCCGGCATCGCCATGGTGGACCCCGGCCTTATTACCGACGTCGCTGGTATTGTCTGCATCCTGGCCATCGTAGTCTACCTGGTCATCAGCGGAAAGCGGTCCAAAGCCGCCGGTAGGAGCTAACATAACGGCCGCCCTTCGCCAAAGGAAGGGCGGCCGTTCTTCAAAGCCCATATAAAAAGAGCAGATGACGCGCATCTGCTCTTCTGCCTTCTTTCTTATTGCTCACCCAGTCCGCACAGCTCCTCGTAGAGCCGGGCAACCTCAATGGAGTCGTCGGTGGGCGGAAACTTAGACGCCGATAGCTTGAACAGCTCCCGGGCCGTGCCACACAAGAATGTGGGCGCTCCCACCAGGTTTGCCGTCCGGCAGGCGATATCCGTATCCTTCAGCTGGATTTGCAGGGTGCTGCGGGTGGAGAAGTCCCGGTCAATCAGAAACTGCCCCCGGTTTTCAAAGATGCGGGAGCTGCCAGCGCTGGCGCGGATGGTATCATACACCATCTGGAGATCCAGGCCGCACTTCCGGGCCAGAGTAAACGCCTCCGCGGCGGCACACATGTGCACCCCCACCAGCAGCTGATTGATCGCCTTGACAGCCTGTCCCTGGCCCACCCGCTGCCCCACATGGACAATGTTGGCCGCAAAGCTGGAGAACAGAGGGCGATACCGCTCAAGCAGCCGCTCCTCTCCCGCCGCCATGACGGTCAGCGTCCCCTGCTTCGCCCCGGCGGTTCCGCCGCTTACAGGGCAGTCCATCATCCGGACTCCCTTTTCCAGCGCCAGCTCCTCCAGGGCCTTGGCCTCGTCCATCGCTATGGTGCTCATATTGATTACGACGCCCCGATCCATGGTCTCCAGCAAGCCCTCCAGCACACCGCGGCACTGGGGAAAGGTGTTGACGATGACCAGCACCGTATCCACCTTTTCTCCCAGATCCTGAAGGCTGGCCGCGGCGCTGGCCCGGGGGCCTGTCAGGTCTTCCATGGCCTCCGGGCGCACATCATACAGTACCATGGAATAGCCGTGGTCCAGGATATTCCGCGCAATGCTGTGCCCCATCGCACCCAGGCCGATCATCCCAATCGTCTCCATCCTGTTAACCTTTCCTTGCTCTCAAGGCCGCCGCCTTGGCCACGATGCTGTCCACGTCCATACCATTGTCCCGGTACAGCAGTTCGGGATCGCCGGACTCGCCGAAGCGGTCCTGGATGCCCACGATGGTCATGGGAACGGGGCGCTCCTGGCAGACCACCTCGGCCACGGCGGAGCCCAGGCCGCCATATATGGTGTGGTCCTCAATAGTCATGATGGCCCCGGTCTCCTCTGCGGCCTTCAGCACGGCGACCCTGTCCAGCGGCTTGATGGTTGGCATATCCACCACACGGACCCCCACGCCCTGCTCCCGCAGGATCTCCGCGGCGTCCATGGCCTTTTTCAGGAGGATACCGGAGACGAACATGGTCAGGTCCCGACCATAGTCCAAAATGGGATAGGACTTGCCGATCTCAAAGCGGTAGGTCGCGGGGTCGTGGATATCCGCCACCGGGTTGCGGTGCAGGCGGATGTAGAGCGGGCCTTTGAAGTCCACGGCGGCATGGGCCACCGCCCGGGCGGACACCGCGTCGGAGGGCTGAACCACCGTCATATTGGGGAAAGAGCGCATAATACTCACATCCTCAATGGCGGCGTGGGTGGCGCCGTCGCCCCCCACCTGGAGGCCCGCGTGAGTGCCGATGATGGTCACGTTCAGGTTGGGATAGCAGATAAAGGTCCTCACCTGCTCGCAGGCCCGCATACTGGCAAAGACCGCGAAGGTGGCGAGAAACACCTTGTTCCCGCAACTGGCCAGGCCGGCGGATCCGCCCACCAGGTTCTGCTCAGCAATCCCGAAGCTGAACTCACGCTCCGGGAAATAGGTCCCGAATTTCTCCAGTCCGCAGGTCTTGGTGTCCGCGTTGCACACCACAAAATCTTCCCGTGTCTTCGCGATCTCGATCAGCTCATGGCCGAACGCCATTCTTGTCGCAACAGTGGCCATATCAATCCGCTCCTTCCTCGATATCTTTCATCGCCTGGGCCAGCTGCTCCGCGTTGGGGGCGGCGCCGTGCCAGGCCGAGTTGTCCTCCATGAACGAGACCCCTTTTCCCTTGACCGTCCTGGCCAGAACGACGGTGGGCGCGCGCATGGTCCGCGCGTCGTGGAGGGCCGTGAGGACCTGGCGCATGTCGTGGCCGTCAATCTCGATGACCGACCAGCCAAAGGCGCGCCACTTGTCGGTAAAGGGCTCGACGCGCAGAATGTCGTTGACCCAGCCGTTGATCTGCACGCCATTGCAGTCCACAATGGCAATCAGGTTCTTCAGGTGGTGGTGGTTAGCCGCCATCGCCGCCTCCCACACCATGCCCTCCTGGCACTCACCGTCGCCCAGCAGCACATAGGTCATGTAGTCCTGGTGCTTCATCCGGCCGGACAACGCCATCCCCACGCCGATGGACAGGCCGTTACCCAGAGAGCCGGTGGTCATGTCCAAGCCGGGCACCTTGTTCATATCGGGGTGGCCCTGGAGGATGGAGTGGTACTGCCGAAGGGTGTCCAGCTCCTTTTTGTCGAAAAATCCCCGCTCCGCCAGGGCGGAGTACAGCACCGGGCAGGCGTGCCCCTTAGAGAGGACAAAGCGGTCCCGGTCTGGATCGTCCGGGTTTTGGGGGTCGATGTTCATCACATGGAAGTACAACGCGGTCACGATCTCGGTCGCGGACAGCGACCCGCCGGGATGTCCGGCCTTGGCAAGATAGATCATGTTCAGAACGTCGTGGCGGATCTCTAACGCTTTCTCCTCCAGACGCCTGACATCCTGCCTGGTAAAGTAGTTGCGGTTCAAAACAACCATCTCCTTTTCAGTGTACGCAGTGTGTCAAACCTATGGTTTTATTGTACCGATTCGGGAGAGTGGGTGCAATCTGAATTGTCATTAGCTTATATTACTCATACCAATAAATCTTTCGGCTCCATCCCTGAAAACGGAGAGAAATCACGCCGCAGGAGAGGAAACCGGGCTGTATCCTGAAGGAAAAGTCCAGAATTCGGAGTATAGCGGAACAGAAGAAAGGGGAAATTATGGAAATTCATCAGCTCAAATACGCCCTGGCCGTGGCCTGCACCCACAGCTTCTCCCTGGCCGCCGAGCGGTGCTACGTCAGCCAGTCCACCCTCTCCCAGCAGATCCTGAAGCTGGAAAAGGAGCTGCACATCAAGCTGTTCTCCCGGAACACCAGGTCCGTGACCCTGACGGAGGCAGGCGCCGAGTTTGTCCAGCGGGCCTCAGGCATTATTCAGGACCTGGACCAGCTTGAGCAGTCCATGCTGGGCTACAGCGGTCTGCTCAAGGGCACCCTGAGTCTGGGCGCCATCACCTCCTTGGGCACCATAGATTTCAGCAATATGGTCACGGTTTTTTTCGCGATTCACCCAAACCTGCACCTCAATATTATCCACGGGGGCAGCTATGAGCTGGTCAGCGCCCTCCGCTCCCGGGCCATTGACCTGGTCTTCTGCGCCATTCCCAACGTGGAACAGTACCCGGACATCAACTTCAGTGTGGTGGGACAGGACGAGTATCATCTGGTGGTCAGCAATCGGCACCCCTTCGCGAAGCTGGGAACCATCGACCTGGCCCAGGCGCGGGAGGAGCGGTTCATCTTCCACCACGAGAACCAGAGCATGTGCGACACCTGCATGGCGGCCTGCCAGGATGCCGGCTTTGTCCCCAACATCATCTGCCGCAACCGGAACTCCACCCTCACCCTCCACCTGGTGCGGGCCGGACTGGGTATCGCTTTCCTCCCCGCCGCGGAGATCCCCTCCTACGGCGTGGACGGCGTGACCCAAGTGCGGCTGAAAACCCCCATCCGGAAGAACATCGTCTTTGGCTATTTGAACAACATGGAGCCCTCCAATTTGGTCACAACCTCCATTCGCTTCTTCAAGGAGTGGTGCCAGCAGAAGGAGGAGCCGGGCGGCCTGTTTCCCCTACGTTGAGCGGCCCGGGCAGCAAACAGCCCCCCTGACGCGCCGCGTCAGGGGGGCGTAATTATGGGCGCAGCTTGCTGCTGACCGTGTTCCGGGTGACCCCGAGGGCTTTCGCCGCTCTGGTCCGGTTGCCACCCAGCCGCCGGACCACCTGGGCCACCAGATCCCGCTCCATCTCCGCCAGCGTGCCTGGCGCCACCTGGAGCGCGCCGCTCTCCTCCGGCGGGGCTGGAGCGGGGAGGCCCCCCCGCTCCGGCCCCTCGGGCAGGGCGTCCGGCGCAACCCCCTGCTCATAGAGCACCACGCTGCGCCAGACATAGTTTTCCAGCTCCCGGATATTACCCGGCCAGCCGTAGCTTACCGCGTTCCGATACAGGGGCTGAACGCACCCCCGATCCGCCCCCCGCCGCTGAACAAAATGCTCGATCAGCGGCAGAAGGTCCTCTGTTCGGTCCCGCAGCGGGGGCAGCTCCAGGGGGAGAATCGCAATGCGGTAGTACAGGTCGCTGCGGAACAGCTTTGCCCGCACCCTTTTCCCCAGATTCTCGTTGGAGGCGGCGATAATACGCACATTGACCGGAATCATCCGGGTGCCTCCCACCCGGATGACCGTCCGCTCCTGAATAACCCGGAGCAGTTTGCTCTGCATGGCGGGGGAGAGCTGACTGACCTCGTCCAGAAATAGGGTTCCGTTGTGGGCCAGCTCAAACAGTCCCGGCTTTCCACCCTTTTTCGCCCCGGTGAACGCCCCCTCCTCATAGCCCATCAGCTCGCTCTCCAGCAGCGTCTCGGTGAGGGCCGCGCAGTTGATGGCCACAAAGGGACCGCCCCGCCGGGAACTCTCGTTGTGGATCGACTGGGCCACCATCTCCTTGCCTGTCCCCGTCTCCCCCTCGATCAGGACGGTGAGGTCGGTGGCGGCATAGACCCTGGCCTGGCGCAGAACACGCTCCATCCGCTCACTCTGAAAGACGATATCCTCAAAACGGTACTGGGCGGTCAGCCCCCGCGCCCTGAGTGTGCGCAGCTTGCGCTCCATGGCTTGAATCCGCTCCACCTCCTGAAGGGTGCCCACCGAGCCGATCACCCGCCCCTGCCGGATAATGGGCATACGGGTGGAAAAGTAGTCGGCGTCTCCCAGCCGGACCAGTACCTCCCGCTGGGTAGCCCCCTCGGCATACACCTGCCGCCAGGCCGGGTCCCCCAGCACCTCGAGGATGGAGCGGTTTAGAACGGTCTCCTGGGCGGCGGAGAGGATCTCGGTGGCCCGACGGTTGCACAGGTTGACAATCCCCTGGTCGTCGGTGGCCAGGATGGCGTTGGGCGCCGCGTCAATGGCGGCCTGGACCTGCTTGGCTCGCAGGTCCTTCTGGCGGGCGGCGTCCAGGACGCGGTTGATCTGCCGCGCCGCCTCCAGCAGGGACTCCTCGCTGTACAGAACCGGGTAAGCCGGAACTTTGAGCCCCAGCTCCCGGGTCAGCGTAAGGCCGGTGGGGCCGGTAACAATGGCGTCGAACCCCTGCTCCACAATCTGCCGCTGGGCCCGCACCACCTCGTCCCGGCTGGAAAAGACAAACTTTGTCACATCGTTCCGGACAAAGGGGGTCAGGCGGGAGAGCTGTATGGGATTGCTGCTGTGGAGCAGCAGCGCCACCTTCCCGCCGACAATTCCATACTTCCCCTCCAACTGGTGCAGCGACTCCAGGAGGTCGATATACCCGGAGGTGACCACGTACATGGGCAGGTCCGTGACCTGCCTCACCGTGGCCTCAATCCCGCCGGTACATACGACGGCATGAAAGCCGGCCTCCTTCAGGCCGGCGGCGGTCTCTGGCGCGTTGAGCGCCCCCATGTTCTCATAGACCCGCACCCCCGGAAGATCGACCAGCTCCGGGTGAAGCAGACGGTTGGGCCAGAATACGGCAACTTTGTTCATATACACTCCTTTGCTCTCAGGACACGATCAGCTTCGCCAGGGGAGCCGGCTCCATATTCTTGATATACCAAGACAGAGGGAGCTCCTCCAGTCTGGACAGGACCTGCTCATAGTCCACCCGGCACCCTGTTAGCCCGGCGGCCAGTTCCTGAACATCCCCGTTGCCGAAAAAATCTCCCAGTAGCTGAAGCTCCCGGATTACGCCCTCCTCCACCCGCATATCCAGGGTCAGAAAGCCGCACTGGGGGAACCACCGCTCCTTGGTCGTCTCATATTTTGGGGAGCGGCCGTAATTCCACTCCCAGGTATCATACCGGTTCCGCTTCAGCGCCCGGACGGCCTCCAGGTCTTTCTGAGACAGTTCCAGCGGCCTGGGGTCGTCCCGCTCCATAATCCTCCGGCACAGCTCCCCCTTGAAGCGCTCCAGGGTGACCTCTTCCGGGAAGTATCCGCCGATGTTGACGATCCGGTCCGGCACCGATTTGATGCTGCTGGAACGGACCTTTTTCGCCCCGGCCCGGAGGATCTGGGCCGCGCACTCCAGGTCGGAGCGGAAAAGCAGCGTGCCGTGGTGCAGCACCCTGCCGCCCTGAATCCATTGGGCGCTTCCAGAAAATTTTTTTCCGTGGACGGTAAGGTCATTCCGGCCATTGATCTCCGCGGGGACCCCCATGGCCCGCAGCGTCTCCGCCACCGGCCTGCAGAAGCGGAAAAAATCAATTTCGGACAGGCGCCCGGCGTCTGTGATGAAGGTGAAGTTCAAATTCCCCAGGTCGTGATAGACCGCGCCGCCTCCCGACATCCGCCGGACCACTGTGACGCCGTTGATACGAGCGGTGGCCTCGTTCACCTCCTCGGTGACGTTCTGGTTCTTCCCGACCACCACGGTGTTATCATTCTGCCACAGCATAAAGTAGTCCTTTGTCTGGTCCATGGAGGTGAAAAGATACTCCTCCAGCGCCAGATTCCATCTGGGGTCGGTGCTGTGTGATTCCACATATTCCATAAGTCCCATAAGCGCTCCTCCTGTCCGGGGCCGTCAGTACAGCAGCACCGTCAGCCCGGACATGCAGACGATGCTGACCAGAAGGTAAATGGAATTGACCACAGCCACTCGGCTGCCCTGATAGCCGCAGTGCAGCGCCAGGGCGGGTCCGCAGCTGGCAATGGGAGCAAACACCACAAGGATAAGCGCCAGCTTAAGCTCGGTGCTCACCGGGGCCAGGAAATAGAGGGCCAGGGCGCTCAGCGCTGCGGCCCCCACCCGCAGCAGAACAATCCCAGTATCCCGCCCCGCCTCCGACCTCGGCAGACGCAGGTCCAGCAGAATCCCGATGGACAGCATAGCCAGAGTGGAGTTCGCCCCACTGATGGAGACAAAAATCCCCGCTATTTTTTCCGGAAGCGCAATATGGAGCATGGACATCGCCAGCATAATCACACAGGTGACGGTGGGCACATTGTGAAGCAGATTGTCCCGCAGCAGCTTCAGGCCGCCGCCCCTCTGCCCGCCGTAGAGCAGGCTCGCCGCTGTTGGACCCACACCATAGGTAAACAGCGCGGTGCCCGGGTAGTTGAACGCCAGCACCCCCGCCATGGCGGCGGGGCTGACAAAGGTGCTGAGCACGGGGATGGCATAGCTGCCGATGTTGAAAGAGGAAAAGGAAAAAATTTTTACCACTCGGTCGTCCCGGTCCCCACTTCGAGAACTGAGCATGGCCATCAGGAAGAAAAAGGAGTTGACCAATACGCCGACGACCGCCGCGGCCAGGATATCCAGGGTCAAAACAACGCCGTTGAGATTTTTCACCACCACACAGGGCAACGTGACATACATCATCAGCTTGGAGATGGTCCGCGCGTCCTCCCGGTCCAGAACACCGCTCCGCCGGAGAAAATACCCCAGGCAGATGGTAAGCAACAGGATGCGGGTCTGATAATAGACGTTGCTCATGTTACAATTCTCTCCCTCTTTATGAGACGCGGGAACCGGGTCGACCTGTCCCCGGGCCCTACAGCAAGAGCCGGGCAGGGTGCTCGATATAGCCTTTGATTGTCTGGAGGAACCGGGCCGCCGGGGCCCCGTCCAGGACTCGGTGGTCATAGGTCAGCCCCAGGTTCATCATGGGGCGCGCCGCCAGCTGCCCGTCCAGCGCCACCACCCGGTCCATAATCCGCCCCACCGCCAGGATGCAGGTCTCCGGCGGATTGACAATGGCGGTGAAAGAATCCAGCTCATACATCCCCAGGTTGGAGACGGTAAAGGTGCCACCGCTCATCTCCTCCGGCCGCAGGGAGCCCCGGCGGGCCTTGTCGATCAGCTCCCGGCCGGTCAGGGCGATCTCCCGCACCGACAGGCTGTCCGCATCCCGGATCACCGGCACCATCAGCCCCCGGGGGGTGTCCACCGCCACGCCCACGTTGGCGTAGTTGAAGGTGTGCAGCCCGTCTGGGCGGAGGGAGGCGTTCGCCTCCGGGTGTTCGATGAGCGCCCGGGCGCACACCGCCACCAGCAGATCCACAAAGGAGATTTTCAGCCCCTCCGGCTCCAGATACTCGTTCATCTGCCGGCGGAAGTCTATCAGATTGACCATGTCCACATCCACCCGGTGGGTGGTCTGGGCCATTTCGGACACGCTCTGGCACATCCGCTGGGCGGTAATCTTCCGGATTCCGCTCAGCGGCGCGATGTTCTCGATGTGGGTGGACCGCCGTCCCCTGGCTGGAGCCGTCTCCCGCCGCCCCAGCAAGGCGCGCACATCCTGTTCAATGATCCGACCCTTGGGTCCGGTTCCGGTGAGGTCAGCCAGCGGCACGCCCTCTTTCTCCGCCAGGCGGCGGGCCCTGGGAGAGGCGGGAATTTTTCCGCCCTCCGGCATGCCCGCGGGGGGAGCGCCCAGAGCGGTCCCAGCCTCCCGCGCGGCTGGAGCCTCCGGGGCCTCCGTCGGCTTGTCCGCCGCCAGGGACAGCGTGGGCGCCTCCTCGCCGACGGCCCCGATGGCCGCCAGGGGCGTTCCGCAGGGCAGACAGGCCCCCTCCTCATGGTAGCGCTTCAGCAAAATCCCGGAGTGGAGCGACTCCACCTCTACCGAGGACTTGTCCGTCTCGATCTCGGCCAGGGGTTCGCCCTTTTGAACAGGCTCACCCTCTATCTTCAACCATTTTACAATGGTCCCCTCGCTCATGTCCATACCCAATTTGGGCATTTTGAAGAACTCAGCCATTGCCTTTCCCTCCCTGACAAATTTCTTGGGCTGCCCGCACCAGCTTTTCCGGCGTGGGGGCGGATTCCCGCTCCGGAACGGTGGCGTTGGGCACCGGGATATCGGCGCCGCACACCCGGAGAATGGGGGCGTCCAGCTCATCAAAGAGCTTCTCCGTGATCTCCGCAGCGATTTCCGCCCCGTAGCCGTTCCGCCGACAGGCCTCGTGGGTCACAATAACCCGGCCCGTCTTTCGGATGGACTGGGCGACAGTATCAAAGTCCAGAGGCACCAGGGTGCGCAGGTCCACCACTTCCGCCTCGATGCCCTGGGCGGCCAGCTGTTCGGCCGCCTCCAGGGCGGTGAGCACCGTTTTGGAGTATGTGATGATAGTCACGTCCTTCCCGAACCGCTTTACCTCCGCCCGGCCCAAAGGAACCAGGTACTCCTCCTCGGGGACCTCGCCGCGGGTCTGGTACAGGCCCTTGTGCTCGATGAACAGCACCGGGTTGTTGTCCCGGATAGCGCTTTTCAGCAGGCCCTTGGCGTCGTAAGGGGTGGAGGGCATGACCACCTTAAGGCCCGGGATGTGGGTAAACAGCGCCTCAAGGCTCTGGGACTGGGTACACCCGTTGGAGTGGCCCCGCCCGCCCTGGGTGCGGATTACCAGGGGAACGTGAACTTTCCCATTGGTTTTGTAGCACATTTTAGACATCTGGTTGAGCGTGATATCCATGCAGCAGCCCATAAAATCTATGTGCATGATCTCAGCCACAGGCCGCGCGCCGCACATGGCGGCCCCGGTGGCCACGCCGGCGATAGCCAGCTCGGACAGGGGGGTGTTCCGCACCCGTTCCGGGCCGAATTCCTCCAGCAGCCCCCGTGTGGCCTTATAGACGCCCCCGACAATGGCCACATCCTCCCCCATGACAAAGACCCGCTCGTCCCGGCGCATCTCCTCCGCCAAGGCGGAGGAGATGGCCTCGCGGTACATAATCCGTCTCATCACTTCTTCCTCCTATTCCGCGAACAGATGCTCTTCCATGTCCTCCGCCCGCATGGGGGGACTGTTCTGAGCAAATTCCACAGCGGCGGACACTTGCCGCTCTATGTCCCGGAGCTGAGCCTGGTCCTCCTCCTCCGTCCAGCCCTCCCGCTCTTGGAGCAGCTGGCGCATGCGCGGGACGCAGTCGTTGTTGGCTCTGACCTGGGCGACCTCCTCCTTGGCGCGGTAGGTCTGCTCGTCCCCCTCGTGGTGACCCCGCAGGCGATAGGTGTCGCACTCGATCAAGGTGGGGCCCTCCCCTCGCCGGGCCCGGTCCACCGCCTTCCGGGCGGCCTGGTATACCTGGATCACATCGTTGCCGTTGACCTTCAGCCCGGGGATGCCGTAGCCCGCCGCCCGCTGGTAGAAAGAGCCCAGAGCGGTGGAGGTATCCACGCTGGTGGAGATGGCGTAGTGGTTGTTCTCACACACAAAGACCACGGGCAGCTTCCACAGGGCGGCCAGGTTCAGCGCCTCGTGAAAGGCTCCCTGATTTCCCCCGCCGTCGCCGAAAAACGCCGCCGACACCCGGCCGGGGGCGAACATGGAGCAGTACAGAGCGTGTCCTGTCCCCAGAGTCAGAGAGGCGCCCACAATCCCGTTGGCGCTCAGGAGGCCTACCTCCGGCGCTGTCTGGTGCATTTTGCCCGCCCGGCCGCCGCAGCAGCCCCCCTGGCGGCCCATTAGCTCCGCCATCATCCCGTTCAGGTCGGCCCCTTTGGCGATCAGGTGGCCGTCGCAGCGATGGGTGGAGGCGATGTAGTCCTCACGGGTCAGCGCGCGGCACACCCCGACGGCTACCGCCTCTTCCCCTACATACATGTGCATATTTCCGATGACCAGTCCCTGCTTGAAGTAGGCCACCGCGGTCTCCTCAAAGGTTCGGATCAGCCGCATGGCGCGGTACATCTCCACCAGCGCCTCCCGGTCCAGCTTATCCACATCCATTACGATTTTCCTCCTTTCGGCTTCAAAAATGTGTGAATCGGTCTGCCCTCCGCCGCCAGGACGGCCTCCCGGACGGCCTCCGAAAGGGTGGGATGGCCGTGGACGGCGGCAATCAGGTCGTCCGCCAGCCCCTCCATGGAAATGGCGGAGACACCCTCCGCGATCAACTCAGTGGCGTTGGGGGCCAGGATGTGCACTCCCAGTAGCTCGCCCAGCTCCTCCCCTACCAGCACCTTGACCATCCCCTCTCCCCCGTTGGCAATCAGGGCCCGGCCGTTGGCGGACAGGGGGAACCGCCCTACCCGGAAAGGAATATTCCGCTCTTTGGCCTGTTCCTCCGTCAGGCCGGTCCCAGCCAGCTCCGGGAACGCGTACACCCCAGAGGGGACGCAGGCTGGATGGTAGACCGCCTGTCCGCCCATGGCGTTCTCCGCCGCAATCTCTCCCTGGGCGGAGGCGGTATGGGCCAGCATGATCTCGCCGGCGCAGTCACCCACGGCGTATACGCCGGGAATGTTGGTCTGCTGCCTGTTGTCCGTCAAAATCCGGCCCCTCTCGCGGAGCAGGCCTCCCGCCTCCGGATCCAGGCCTTCGGAGCAGGGCCTACGCCCCACGGCGCACAGTACCTTGTCCGCCGACAGGACCTCCTCCGTACCGGCGCGCTCCACCGTGACCCGCGCGCCCTCCGGGCCGTCAGCCACCCGGACCACCCGGCATCCCAGGAGAATCTTGATGCCCTGCCGCTCCAGACCGGCGGCCAGCATCCCAGCCAGCTCCCCGTCCATGGAGGGCAGCAGGCGGGGCAGCGCCTCCACAATAGTGACATGGCAGCCCAGCGCCTGAAAGGCGCAGGCCAGCTCCACGCCGATTACGCCGCCCCCGATGACAACCATAGTCTCTGGGAACCGCTGAACTGACAGTGCCCCGGTGGAGTCCATCACATACCGGCTCTCCTTCAGCCCAGGGACGGGGGGGACCACTGGCGCGGATCCGGTGGCCAGAATGATGCGGTCCGCCTCCCGGATCTCATTCTTTTCCCCCGTGATTTTCAGAGTCTTGGGCTTGATAAAGGAGGCGGTCCCCCGGATGACCTCCACCTGATTTTTCTTCAGAAGAGCGCTCACGCCATCCACTAGCCGCTTGACAACCCACCGCTGATAGTCCAGCACCTCCTCCCAGGCTACCCTGTCCAGTGTCATATGAATTCCGCGCCCAGCGCCCTCCCGGGCGCTCCGGGCCAAACCGGCACAGCGCAGAAGGGCCTTGGTGGGGATACACCCCACATTCAGGCACGTCCCGCCCAGGCGCTCCCGCTCGATCAGGGTCACCGCCGCCCCCAGCTGGGCGGCCCGGATGGCGGCCACATAGCCTCCCGGTCCTCCGCCGACCACGATCAGGCCGCGGCCCTCTGACGGTCTATCCATAAAAATTCCTCCTCAAGATCAAAATTGATATACCCTTAACTATACAAGCAATTTTCGTGCCAGCTTTTTTCCACCGAATCACAAGGGCGCAAAAAGAAACACGCTCAATATTCAAGCGCATATACGCTTAAATATTGAGCGTGCTATCAATTTTTCATCGCGCCGCTCCGGCGGATTCTTCCAAGAACGCCCGACAATCAGTCCGGAAGGGCAAAGTGCTCCACAATATAGTCCCGCGCCGTCTGAGCCACCGGGGATATGGGCCGGGCATCAGGCCAAGTCAGATAGACGTTCCGGACAAACTCCCGGTCCGCGTCATAGATGGGGAGGACCTCCACCTTTTCTGAGTCCATGGCCGGAACCTGCGGCAAAATCGCGATTCCAAACTTCAGCCCCACATACTGCAGCGCGGCATTGCACTCCCTGACCTCAAACACGACGTTCGGTATGATGCTGTGCTGCTTGAAAGCCTGATCTACCAGGCTACGCAGGTTGCTGGACCGATCCAGCATAATCTGAGGCTCGCGGGCGAAGTCCTCAAAGGACACAGAGCGCCGGCCCGACAGGTGGTGGCCGCTGGGGACGGCCAAATAGAGAGGCTGCCGCATAATCCGCGCCGATTTCGCCCAGTCGGCCTGGTGCAGGCAGAAGCCCATGTCCAGCTCGCCGTTTTTGATCTTCGTAAAGATGTCATAGGAGGGGGCCTCCGTAAAGCTGAAGCGGATCTTCTGGTTGTCCTCCACCTGATAGAACTGCTCCACAATGGCGGGGATCAGCGAGGCGGAGATGCTGTGGAAATAGCCCAGGCGGACGATCTGATCAGAGCGGCCGGACATCTGTTCCAACACACTCCGCCCCTCCTCCAGCAGGGACAGCGCTTTCTCCACATAGGGCAGGAACTGCTGCCCGTAGACCGTGGTCTCCACCTGGCGCTTCTCCTTGTAAAAGAGCTTCACGCCCAGCTCCTTTTCCAGCTCACTGATGGCATAGCTCAGGCTGGGCTGAGAGATGTGGAGCTCTTCGGCGGTATGCGTATAGTGCAGCACCCGGGCCAGCGCCTGAAAATATTGCAGCTGGAGCAGCGTCATAGTATTCTCCTTTCTCCATCCGCGGTGTGGATGGCCTCCTCCAGTATCATAGCTGGTAAATATAACAATATTCCTTTTTTCCTCCCGCTGTCAAGTGCGGAGGGAAATTTTTTTGACTTTTCCTGCGTTTTACGTCTTCAGCCACAAAGGCAAACGCCAAACGCCAAATCGAGTTTTCTCTATGAAGAAAATTAAAAATAAGTATTAGACATCTATAGAGGCAGACGTTATGATAAATCCATCAGAACAACAGGTTTAGTTCTTCAAAATAATCTATCATAACTATCATAAGGAGTGTACATTATGGCGAAAGAAGTAAATGCGGAACAGATCGCTATGCTGGAGGAAATGGTGGCCCGCGCCCAGAAAGCCGCCGCCATCATCGAGACCTATGACCAGGCCCGGGTGGACCACCTGTGCCAGGCCGTCACCGCCGCCCTCTATGACCTGAAGGTCTGGGGCCAGCTGGCCGACGAGGCCGTGGACGAGACCGGCCTGGGTGACAAGGTGACCAAGCGCAACAAACGCAACAAGCTCAAGCTGATTCTCCGCGACTGTATGCGCGCCAAGAGCGTGGGCGCCATCGAGGAGATCCCGGAGAAGGGGCTGGTCAAGTACGCCAAGCCCGTGGGCGTGATCGCCTCCCTCGTCCCCACCACCAACCCCTGCCTCACCCCCGCCGGCCAGGTCATCTACGCTATCAAGGCCCGGGACGTTATCATCTGCAGCCCCCACCCCCGCGCCAAGGTGGTTACCAACAAGTGCATCGACCTCATCCGTGAGGTTCTGGTCCGCGAGGGCGCTCCCGCCGACATCATCCAGGGCATCCAGGAGCCCTCCATCGCCCTGACTCAGGAGCTGATGAAACGCTGCAACCTGGTCATCGCCACCGGCGGCCGGCCCATGGTTAAGTCCGCCTACTCCTCCGGCACCCCCGCCTACGGCTCCGGCGCCGGCAACGCCACCGTCATCATTGACGAGACCGCCGACACCGCCGAGCGCCAGGCTGAGGCCGCCCAGAACACCCGCATCTCCAAGACCTCCGACTTCGGCTCCGGCTGCTCTTGCGACGGTAACCTGGTCATTCACGCCTCTATCTACGACAAGATGGTCGCGGCCCTCCAGGCCGAGGGCGGCTATCTGGCCAACGAGGAGGAGGCCGAGAAGCTCAAGGCCGTCATGTGGGACGAGATGGGCCACCGGCTGCCCAGCACCGTGGCCATCAGCCCCCAGAAGCTGGCCGAGGCCGCCGGCTTCCAGATTCCCGCCGACCGGAAGTTCATCATGGTCACCGGCGGCGGTATCGGCCAGATCGGCAAGGAGCACTTCTTCTCCTCCGAGAAGCTGACCACCCTGCTGGCCCTGTTCAAGTACGAGGGCGAGTTCGAGAACGCCCTGGACATGATGCGCGCCATCTTTGAGGTGGGCGGCAAGGGCCACTCCTGCGGTATCTACTCCTGGGATGATAGCCACATCGACCGTTTGGGTAAGGCCGCTCCTGTCTCCCGCATCATGGTCCGCCAGCCCAACAACAAGGGCAACGCCGGCTCCGCCACCAACGGTATGCCCCCCACGTCCTCCATGGGCTGCGGCACCTGGGGCGGCAACATCGTCTCCGAGAACATCGCCCTGAAGCACTACATGAACACCACCTGGGTGGCTCGTCCCATCCCCGAGGATATGCCCTCCCTCCAGGAGCTGTTCGGTCAGTTCTATAAGGACGGCATGGATCAGGAATAACCCATCCCACTCAACCCGCCGCCTCCGGCCGACTGCCGGAGGCGGCGAAAACACACAGCCGATTACCGGCCATCATACAGGAGGTACTTATGGATCAGTTTCGTTACTATATGCCCACCGAGGTATTCTTTGGAAAAGGGATCGTCAAGGAGAAAAAAGAGCTGTTCCGCCAGCTGGGCCAGCGGGCCTATATCATCACCTACACCATCCCCGGCCACCACTACGCCCTAGAGGACGTGACCGCAGTACTGGAGGAGTTCGGCATCCCCTACGTGGTGGAGACCGGAATCGAGGAGAACCCCTCCACCGAGACGGTGGAGCAGGCTGCCGCCAAAGCGCGGGACTTTGCCCCCGACTTTATCATCGGCATCGGCGGAGGTTCCCCCATTGACGCGGCCAAGGCCATCGGCGTGTTGCTGGCCAACCCCGACAGGAAGGGCGGCGACCTGTTCACCGACGGCAGCCTCCAGTCCCTCCCCATTATCGGCATCCCCACCACCGCCGGCACCGGCGCGGAGGTGACCCACTTCTCTGTCCTGACCCGCGGCGACAAGGACACCAAGCAGGCCATCGCCCCCCGGATTTTCCCCAGGTACGCCCTGCTGGACGCCGCTTACCTCATGGAGATGCCCCTGCGGCTGAGCTGCGCCACCTCCATCGACGCCCTGTGCCACTGCCTGGAATCCTATATCTCCACCGCCGGCAGCGAGCTGTCCCGGGCTATCTGCGAGATCGGTTTCAACTACTTCTCCCAGTGCGTGGGCGAGATGCGCGCCGTTTTGGGCGATCCCCAGCGCACCACCAGCAAGACCCCCTACCCCTTTGAGATCCGTGAGAAGCACATGCTGGTCTCCCTCATCGGCGGCTTCGCCAACACCCAGACTGGCACCTGCCTGCCCCACGGCATGAGCTACGCCCTCACCCACAACAAGCACATCCCCCACGGCCTGGCCTGCGGCCTGCTCATCGCCGAGTACTTGAAGATTTTCAAGCAGCCGGAGAACGTGGCCCGGGTGGATCGGGCCATCAAGCTGTGCGGCTTCCGAGATCTGGAGGACTTCTCCGAGTTTATCGACAGTATGCTCCTGCTCAAGGGCGACTTCACCCCCACCCCCGAGGAGATTGAGGCCTACGCCGAGGAGTTCGCCCAGCAGAGGCACCGCTTCGCCCGCCACCCAGAGCCCGCTGGCAAGGCGGAGGTCCTCCGGATTTACACCAACAGCCTGCTGAACAAGCGCCGCTGACGCGGAAGGAGAGGTCGCTATGTCTATGGATATTGTCAAGGCCGTCACCCTGTGCGAGGTGGGTCCTCGGGACGGACTGCAAAACGAGAAAACCCTGCTCTCTGTGGAGGAAAAGCTGGAGCTGATCGAGGCCGTGGCCGACGCGGGATTCCCTGTCATTGAGGTGGGCTCCTTTGTCCACCCCAAAGCCGTCCCCCAAATGGCCGACACGGACGAGGTATTCCGCCGGCTGCGCCGTAAGCCGGGCGTGCAGTACCGGGCCTTGATTGCCAACCTGAAGGGCGTGGAGCGGGCCGCCGGCTGCGGCTGCACCAAGGTGAAGCTGAACGTCTCCGCCAGCAAGGCCCACAACATCGCCAATCTGAACCGCGCCCCCGCGGAGACGGTAGCTGGCTTCCAGGGCTGCGCCGACGCGGCCCGGGCCGCCGGAATGGAAATCTCCGGCTCCATCTCCATGGCGTTCGGTTCCCCCTGGGACCGGGAGATCCCCCTGTCCGACGTGAAAGAGATCGTGGACGCCTACCTGGCCGTGGGCGTGACGGAAATCTCCCTATCCGACGCCTCCGGCCAGGCCTATCCCACCCAGGTGTATCAAATTTGCGCTGAGATGGCCCGGTCCTACCCCCAGGTGACCTGGTGGCTCCACTTCCACAACACCCGGGGGCTGGGCATCTCCAACATCATGGCCGGGATGCAGGCGGGTTTCACCCGCTTCGACTCCGCCTTCGCGGGCGTGGGGGGCTGCCCCTTTGTCCCCGGCGCCGCAGGCAACGTGGCCACCGAGGATGTGGTCCACCTGTGCGACGAGATGGGCGTCGAGACCGGCGTGGACCTGGACCGGTCCATGGAGGTCAGCCGCCGCCTGGTCCAGATTTTGGGCCACAACACCGACAGCTACCTGCTCCGGGCCGGCAAATCCAAGGACCTGATTCTGGAGCTTCCTGTTAAAAAGTAAAGGCTTCCGCCACCTCACTCTTTCCTCCTTTTCCATTCTTTAATGCCTGTCCGCTTCCTTTCGGGACAGGCTGCTTTTCGACAAGCTGAGGACACCAACTAATATAGTCGGTGTCCTCTCTACTTTTTAGGGGAACTGTTAAAAATCTTATCCCCAGTATATTTCAAATTATCAAGACATTTTATTTTGGGTACGCAAGCGGTTTTTTTATTGTTGTTGACAAAGTGGCGTGTGAGCTTGTCGGCGGCTGGGTAGCCCGCCACGGGCGAACGCTGGGCGGTTGTCGGAGGGCAGGAGCAAGGCGGGGAATAATGAGGCCCGCTCCATGGCAATTCTGCGAATTGCCGTCGCTTTGATGGCCTGCGGGCCATAGGATTTTTTGAGCGGTCAGCGGTGGGCCGCTTGGAGGTATGAAAAAACAGGGGGCCGGGGTTGGCCTCCCCCTGACAGGGGTATCTACAATTCGGGGAAGTACCCCGGCAGGAAT
>CAOKLO010000053.1 GCA_948469375.1 uncultured bacterium
AAAAGCGGGGCGCTCCTTTTGCTCCGGGGGCTAGACCTTCTCCCCGGCGTTCATGTTCTCCACATAGGCGGCAGGCTTTGCCGTCATCTCCACCCAGGCGGGGCGGAAACCGCTCTTGATGGCGTTGCGCACCGACTTTACGTTGCACCAGGCGGCGCAGTAGAAGGGGACCTTGCCCCGCTCCAGAATTTCCAGTGCCAGCCGGGAGGTGAGGGCGGAGGCAATGCCCTCGCGGCGGTACTCCGGCAGCACGTCCACGCCGATCTGCCACATGTCCTCGCAGTCGGCGGAGCAGGCGGCAAAGCCTACAAGGGTTTCGCCATCATAGGCCCCAATGCCCAGGACGTCCAGCTCTTTGCGCTTTTCGCACAGGGCGTTGCTCCACTGGTCGATATAGAGCGAGCAGAAATCCGCCGGACCCAGCAGCCGCAGTTCATATTCCCAGCAGCGTATGGGTTTCAGCGCCGATAGGTCCGGCAGAAAATATTCCGCCATGAAACAGACCCGATGCCCCTTCTTTTGCAAAGCGTCGTTCAGGATATGGAGGTTGGGCGTCTCGAAGCAATGCTCCGGCGGGAAGCGGTGGATGTAGGCGGACACAAGGTCCCGGTATGCTTCATCTGTCGAGGCCACCACATTGTTTCCATAGGAGACCAGATTGCAGGAAAAAGGAAGCTCCAGATATTTCCTAGCCCTGGGCTCTGCCTGGGACGCGACCACTATGCTGTCGGGACGCAGGAAGTCTTCCGGTTTGCATCCCAAATCGGTGGCTGACTGCTTCAGGGCGGTATTCAAAATTTTCTGATTTGTCCAGGCCGGCATATGAGATCACCCCGTCAATTTTTGCTTATTTTACGGCAGAGGATGGGTTCTGTCAAGGCTTGATGTATCCCGGTTTCCGTGGTAAAATGGACCATCCTATCGAATCAGGAGGACCCGCCATGGACCCGTTGGAACGATTACCCATCCCCCTGCTGGAGTGGTTCCGGGACAACGCCCGGCGGCTGCCCTGGCGGGACGAGCCCACGCCCTACCATGTGTGGCTGTCGGAGATCATGCTCCAGCAGACCCGGGTGGCGGCGGTGCTGGACTACTACAAGCGGTTTTTGGAAGAAGCCCCGGATGTGTCCGCGCTGGCGGCGCTTCCCGAGGAGCGGCTGATGAAGCTGTGGCAGGGGCTGGGGTACTACTCCCGGGCGCGAAACCTGCAAAAGGCCGCAAAAATGATTGTAGAGGAGCACAACGGTCAATTCCCGTCAGATTTTGCCGCTGTTCGGGCGCTGCCCGGGGTGGGAGATTACACCGCCGGGGCTGTCTGCTCCATCGCCTTTGGACAGGCCGTCCCCGCCGTGGACGGCAACGTTTTGCGGGTATATGCCCGAATTATGGGGGATGATGGGGACATCACCACGCCTCAGATGAAGAAAAAAGTAACACAGGACTTGGAAAAGGCCATCCCCGTCAATGCGGCGGGGGCCTTCAACCAAGCGCTGATGGAGCTGGGGGCTACCGTCTGCCTGCCCAACGGCGCGCCGCTGTGCGGGCGGTGCCCGGCGAAGGAGTTTTGCGTGGCGCTGGCCCAGGAGCGTATTTCTGAGCTACCGGTGAAGGCTCCAAAAAAGCCCCGTCGGGTGGAGGAGCGCACGGTGTGGCTGGTTTTCCAGGGAAATAATGTGGCGTTGCGACGCCGCCCGACTCGGGGGCTGCTGGCTGGACTGTGGGAATTTCCCAACGAACCGGGAAAAGGAGTGCTCCCGGAGGAGTGGGGGCTGAAGGTCCTGACGGACGAGTACGCCGGACAGGCAAAGCACATTTTTACGCATATCGAGTGGCATATGACCCTGCGGAAGGTGGAGAAGGGTACAGGCACATTGCCGTCCGGCTGGGTTTGGGCCAGCGGGACCGAATTGGAGCAGAAATACGCCGTACCCAACGCCTTTGAGCGGGCGCTGGGACTGGCGAAGGAGAGATTGAACGGGGGAGAATGATATGGCAAAGCTGTATTTTCGCTATGGCGTGATGGGGTCCAGCAAGTCGGCCAACGCGCTGATGGTGCGCTACAACTACGAGGAGCGGGGACAGAAGGCCCTGATGGTGAAGCCCGCCATTGATCAGCGGGAGGGAGAGAGCGTGGTCAATTCCCGCATCGGGCTGAATTACGCCTGTGTGTGGTTTGAGGAGCTGGAAAAGATGTCCGGAGCAGATATCTGTGCGTATCAGTGCGTCATCGTGGATGAGGCACAGTTCCTCACCCACGCCCAGGTGGACTATCTCACGGAAATTGTGGACGATATGAACGTGCCGGTGATCTGCTACGGTCTGCGGGCGGATTTCAGCGGGCGGCTGTTTCCCGGCTCGGAGGCCCTGCTTGCCTGTGCGGACATCATTGAGGAGGTCAAGACCATCTGCTGGTGCGGCAAAAAGGCTATCTGCAACGCCCGGTTTGACGAGAACGGCGTGGTGCTCAAGGAGGGCGAGCAGGTGGTGCTGGGGGCTAACGACTGCTACATCGGCCTGTGCCGGAAGCACTGGAAAGCGGGCGACCTGGGCCCTGACTGGAGCAGGACGTATGGTCTGTGACCTCTGCCCCCGGCAATGCGGGGCCTTGCGGGATGAGGTCCAGGGCGGGGGCTTTTGCGGGATGCCCTCCGTCCTGGTTTGTGCCCGTGCTTCCCTCCACCTTTGGGAGGAGCCCTGCCTGTCCGGCAAAACCGGGGCTGGGACGGTGTTCTTTTCCGGCTGTACTCTGGGCTGCGTGTTCTGTCAGAACCGTTCCATCAGCCGGGAGAATTTTGGGAAGGCGCTGACGGAGGACGAACTGTACGCCTCGTTCCAGCGCCTGGCGGACCAGGGGGCAGCGTGTATCGAGCTGGTCACGCCGACCCAGTTCACCCATGTACTGGCAAAGGTGCTGGAGCGGCCTGTTCCAGGCGGCCTGCCGGTGGTGTGGAACAGCGGCGGCTATGAGCGTGTGGACGTGCTGAAGGCCCTGGGGGGCAAGGTGGACGTGTACCTGCCCGATTTAAAGTATGTGACTCCATCCACAGCCGCCCGGTATTCTGGCGTGGAGAACTACCCCGAGGCGGCCAAAGCGGCGATTTTGGAGATGTACCGTCAGCGGGGGCCGGCGCGGCTGAAGGACGGTCTGCTGAAAAGCGGCGTGCTCATCCGGCACCTGATCCTGCCGGGGCAGGTTATGGAGGCCAAACGGGTGATGGATTGGATCGCGGAAACCTTCCCGCCCGGTGCGGTGCTGTTTTCCCTCATGGCCCAGTACACCCCGGTGGGTGAGTTGGAGGGCTTTCCGGAGCTCCAGCGCCCGCTGCGGGCGTCGGAGCTGCGTGCTGCCAGGGCATACATGGAAAATCTGGGGCTCCGGGGCTATGTCCAGGAGCTGGAGGCGGTTGGAGAGAGGTTTATCCCAGCTTTTGACCTGACAGGATTATAAAAAACGGCGCGGAAGTCAATTCCGCGCCGTTTTTTGATATAAAAGATGGGGATCAATTACTTCAGGTTAAAGAAGGCGTCGCGGCCCAGGTAAACAGCGGCGTCGTCCAGCTCCTCCTCGATGCGCAGCAGCTGGTTGTACTTGGCCACGCGGTCGGTGCGGCTGGGAGCGCCGGTCTTGATCTGGCCGGCGTTGAGGGCCACGGCGATGTCAGCGATGGTGGCGTCCTCGGTCTCGCCGGAGCGGTGGGACACGATGGCGGTGTAGCCGGCCCGGTTGGCCATCTGGATGGCGTCCAGAGTCTCGGTCAGGGTGCCGATCTGGTTGACCTTGATAAGGATGGAGTTAGCCACGCCCTTGGCGATGCCGTCGGACAGGCGGGCCACGTTGGTGACGAACAGGTCGTCGCCCACCAGCTGCACCTTGGAGCCGATGGCCTTGGTGAGCATGGCCCAGCCCTCCCAGTCGTCCTCGGCCATGCCGTCCTCCAGGGAGATGATGGGATAGGTGTCGGCGAACTTCTTCCACATGTTGACCAGCTGCTGCTGGGTCAGCTTCTTGCCGGACTTGGGCTGGACGTAGCACTTCTCCTCCTCGTTCCACCACTCGGAGGAGGCGGCGTCAATGGCGATCATAAAGTCCTCGCCGGGCTTGTAGCCAGCCTCGCTGATGGCCTGCACGATGACCTTCAGAGCGTCCTCGTCCTTCTTCAGGTTGGGGGCGTAGCCGCCCTCGTCGCCCACGCCGGCGGCGGGGGTGCCGTTCTCCTTCAGGGTCTTCTTCAGCTGATGGAACACCTCGGCGCAGCGGCGCAGGGCTTCCTTCCAGGTGGGAGCGCCCACGGGCATGATCATGAACTCCTGGATCTCCACATTGTTGGTGGCGTGAGCGCCGCCGTTCAGGATGTTCATCATGGGGACGGGCAGGGTCTTGGCGTTGACGCCGCCGATATAGTTGTACAGGCTGGTGCCCAGGGACTCAGCGGCGGCTTTGGCGGTGGCCAGAGAAGCGCCCAGAATGGCGTTGGCGCCCAGACGGCCCTTGTTGGGGGTGCCGTCCAGCTCGATCATGGCCTTGTCCACGGCCACCTGATCCAGAGCGTTCATGCCGATCAAGCACTCGGCGATCTCAGTATTCACGTTGGCGACGGCCTTCTCCACACCCTTGCCCAGGTAGCGGCTCTTGTCGCCGTCCCGAAGCTCACAGGCCTCGTGCACGCCGGTGGAAGCGCCGGAGGGAACCGCAGCGCGGCCCACGGTGCCGTCTTCCAGGGTGACCTCCACCTCGACGGTGGGGTTGCCGCGGGAGTCGATAATTTCACGGCCGAGGACGTCAACAATCTCAAGCATCTGTTTCATGGGAATCAAGCTCCTTTCAAAATGTCAAAGGTATATAGGTTAAGAGGCGGTTACCTCAGAGACCATTTGGTTGGGTCACTTCACGATCAGCGTCTCGCCGGTCATCTCAGCGGGCTGTTTCAGGCCCATCAAATCCAGCATGGTGGGGGCCAGGTCGGCCAGACGGCCATTCCGCAGCTTCACGTCCGCGCCCACCACGCAGCAGGGCACCAGGTTGGTGGTGTGGGCGGTGAAGGGGGAGCCGTCCGGCTCCACCATGTGCTCAGCGTTGCCGTGGTCGGCGGTGATGATGGCCACGCCGCCCATCTCACAGGTGGCGGCCACCACCTGGCCCACGCCGCTGTCCACCGCCTCGGCGGCCTTTACGGCGGCTTCAAACACGCCGGTGTGGCCCACCATGTCGCAGTTGGCGAAGTTCAGGATGATGACGTCATAAGCGCCGCTCTTAATCCGCTTGACGGCCTCGGCGGTGACCTCGGGCTGGCTCATGTGGGGCTGGAGGTCATAGGTGGCCACCTTGGGGGAGGGGATGAGGCAGCGGTCCTCCCCGGGAAATACCTGCTCCACACCGCCGTTGAAGAAGAAGGTGACATGGGCGTACTTCTCCGTCTCGGCGATGCGCAGCTGGGTCATGTTCTGCTGGGCGATATACTCGCCGAAGATGTTGTTCAGGCTCTCCTTGGGGAAGGCGATGACCACGTTGGGCATGGACGCGTCGTAGGACGTGGTGCACACGTAGTTTACCTTGAAGAAGCCCTTCTTCCGCTCAAAGCCGGTGAAATCGGGGTCCACGAAGGTGCGGGTGATCTCCCGGGCCCGGTCGGGGCGGAAGTTCATGAAGATGATGGAGTCACCCTCGCCGATTTCCGCGTGGTCGGCGGTGATGACGGGCGCCACGAACTCGTCGGTGATCCCGGCGTCATAGCTGGCCTGCATGGCGCCCACGGGGTCGCCGATGAAGCGGGCCTCGCTCTCGCCGTACACCATGGCCTTGTAGGAGCGCTCCACCCGGTCCCAGTTGGTGTCCCGGTCCATGGCGTAGTAGCGCCCGGAGATGGTGGCGATCTGCGCGCCGTACTGGTCGCAGGTCTCCTTCATCTCGGCCACGAAGCCCTTGCCGGAGGTGGGGGGCACGTCCCGGCCGTCCATGAAGCAGTGGACGAAGATCTTTTCACAGCCCAGGTCGTGGGCCATTTTCACCGCTGCCTGAATGTGGGTGATATGGCTATGCACGCCGCCGTTGGACATCAGGCCGTAGATATGGACCGCGCGGCCCGCATCCTTTGCCGCCAGCATGGCGTTTTTGTAGGCGGGATTCTCAAAGAAATCGCCGTCCTGGATGGCCTTGGTGATTTTGGGCAGGTCCTGGAACACCACCCGGCCTGCGCCGATGTTGGTGTGGCCCACCTCGCTGTTGCCCATCTGGCCGTCGGGCAGGCCCACGTCCAAACCGGAGGCGGACAGCTTGCAGCAGGGATTTTCAGCGAAAATACGGTCCAGATTGGGGGTGTCGGCAGCCTTGATGGCGTTGTCCCCCGCAGCGGTGGAGGCGGACAGGCCGAAGCCGTCCATGATAATAAGTGTGGTAGGTGTTTTCATAAAAACCCTTTCTTTTATGCCAACCTGTTCCAACCCTCTGTGTAGGGGCGGCTAACAGCCGCCCGCGGGCGCATAAGATGCGTCCCTCCAGAAGACGGAACACATCCGGCAGTCCTTACTCTTGGTTCGCCGCATTGATGATGGCCATAAAGTCGTCGGGCTTCAGGGAAGCACCGCCGATGAGGCCGCCGTCGATGTCGGGCTGAGCCAGCAGCTCCGCGGCGTTCTTGGCGTTCATGGAGCCGCCGTACTGGATGGTGACGGCGCGGGCTACCCGGGCGCCGTACTGCTTGCGGATGATGGAGCGGATGTGGGTGCACACCGCGCCCGCTTGCTCGGCGGTGGCGGTTTTGCCGGTGCCAATGGCCCAAATGGGCTCGTAGGCGACCACCACGCGGCGCACCTGGGTGTCATTCAGGCCGGCCAGAGCCACTTTGACCTGATAGGAAATCAGCTCCTCGGTGACGCCCAGCTCCCGCTGCTCCAGGCTCTCGCCCACGCACACGATGGGGCGCAGACCGGCCTCCAGGGCGGCGTGGACCTTCTTATTCACGGTGAAGTCGGTCTCATTATAGTACTGGCGGCGCTCGGAGTGGCCGATGATGACGTACTTGGCGCCCACGTCCTTGAGCATCTCCACCGTGACCTCGCCGGTGAAGGCGCCGCTGGCCTCGTAGTGGCAGGTCTCGCCGCCGATGGCCACCCGGGTGTCCTTGAACAGGCGTACTGCGCCGGGGATGTTCACGCCGGGGACGCACAGCACCACCTCGCACCACTTGTGGCGGCCCAGCTGAGGCTTGAGGGCGTCGGCGAAGGCCTTGGTCTCGGTGAGGGTCTTGTTCATCTTCCAGTTGCCGGCGATGATGGTCTTGCGGTACTTGAGGTTCATTTGTGGAACTCCCTTCTTTTATTTGAACGAATATATCTGTCGGCTTGGCGTCTATCTCTGCTTATTTGTCCAGCAGGCAGGCAACACCGGGAAGCTCTTTCCCCTCCATGAACTCAAGGCTGGCGCCGCCGCCGGTGCTGATGTGGCTCATCTTGTCGGCGTAGCCCAGCTGCTGCACCGCCGCCGCGCTGTCGCCGCCGCCGATGATGGTGATGGCGCTGGTCTTGGACAGGGCCTCGGCCACGGCCTTGGTGCCCGCGGCGAACTTGTCGAATTCGAACACGCCCATGGGGCCGTTCCAGATCACGGTGCCCGCGTCGGCCACCGCGTCACAGTACAGCTTCACGGTGTCGGGGCCGATGTCCAGGCCCTGCCAGCCCTCGGGGATCTGGCCGGACTTCACCACGTCGCTGTTGGCGTCGGGGGCGAACTTGTCGGCGATCACGGTGTCCACGGGAAGCAGCAGCTTCACGCCCTTGTCCGCGGCCTTCTTCACCATGTCGTTGGCGTAGTCCTTCCAGTCCTCCTCCAGCAGGCTGTCGCCCACCTTGCCGCCCTGGGCGGCGGAGAAAGTGTAGGCCATGCCGCCGCCGATGATGATAGTGTCGGCGATCTCCAGCAGGTTGTTGATGACGCCGATCTTGGAGCTCACCTTGGAGCCGCCCAGGATGGCCACCAGGGGGCGCTTGGGGCTGGCCAGAGCGCCGCCGATGAAGTCCAGCTCCTTCTGGATCAGGAAGCCGGACACGGCGGGCAGGTAGTCGGCCACACCGGCGGTGGAGGCGTGGGCGCGGTGGACCGCGCCGAAGGCGTCGGACACATAGACCTCGGCCATGGCGGCCATCTTCTTGGCCAGCTCGGGGTCGTTCTTGGTCTCGCCCTTCTCGAAGCGGGTGTTCTGGAGCAGCAGGATCTCGCCGGGCTTGAGCGCGGCGGCCTTGGCGGTGGCGTCGGGGCCCACCACGTCGTCGGCCAGGATCACGTCCTTCCCCAGCAGCTCGCTCAGGCGGGCGGCCACGGGCTCCATACGCAGCTCAGCCAGGGACTTCTTCCACTTCTCCTCGGTGATGGAGTCGGCGTCCTTGCCCTTCTCCATCTGCTTCTTTTTGTAGGAGTCAAAGGTGGCCACCGGCTTGCCCATGTGAGAGCAGGCGATGACCGCCGCGCCCTGGTCCAGCAGGTACTGAATGGTAGGCAGGGCGGCGCGGATGCGCTTGTCATCGGTGATGACGCCGCTGCCGTCCTTGGCCATGGGCACGTTGAAGTCGCAGCGCAGCAACACCTTCTTGCCCTTGACGTCGATGTCCTTGACCGTCCTCTTGTTGTAGTTCATGGTGTTCTAACTCCTTTCATTTCTTACAACTTGAAGTGATAGGTTTTCAATTTATGTTGACGCCATTTCTCCTGCTCCGCTCAATCCGGGGAAGCCCTGCTGCTTGAGGGCCTCGTAGGCCAGCACGGCCACGGAATTGGACAGGTTCAGGCTGCGGGCGTCGGCGCGCATGGGGATGCGGATGCAGCGGTCCCGGTGGGCGGCGCGGAAGGCCTGGGGCAGTCCGGCGGTCTCCTTGCCGAAGAACAGCCAGCAGCCGTCCCGGAACGCGGCCTGGGAGTAGTCCTGCGGAGCTTTGGTGGTGGCCAGCCACAGGTCGCCGATTTGATTTCTGGCGAACAGGTCGCCCAGGCTGTGGTAGACGGTCAGGTCCACCATGGGCCAGTAGTCCAGCCCGGCCCGTTTCACCGCCTTTTCGCTGATGTCGAAGCCCAGGGGCTCCACCAGGTGGAGGCGGCTGTAAGTGGCGGCGCAGGTGCGGGCGATATTTCCGCAGTTTTGTGGGATTTCCGGCTCAACTAAAACGATATTGACCATACTATTTCCAAAATCCTCTCTCGACCATGCACATTATAGTCGCTTGACAAAAAAATAGCAAGAGAAAATGTGGCGAAAGTGTCAAAAATTTACCCATTTTTGCTGTCACATTGCCCAGTTGCCCGGTCATTTTCCAATTTTTTAGAGGCGGCTGGCAGAAATTTGAGTTTGGAAGGAATTTTTTTGCGGTTATGCAACCTTTCGGTTTGGAGCAAAGTATTCTAACAAGACGGACTGAATCAGTGCCGGACGGGACGGGGCAAAGGTTGCCATTTTATCCGGTGTGTGCTAGAATATCCCCAATATGGAGGAACAGATAAAAACAAGAGGGGAGAGCGGCGCATGAACACCATGATGATTGGCATCGCCGGAGGGACCGGCTCGGGCAAAACCACGCTGACCCGCAGGCTCCAGGACACCTTTGGGCCGGATGTGTCGGTGGTCTACCACGACAACTATTATAAACGGCACGTGGGCATGACCTATGAGGAGCGGGCGGCGCTGAACTACGACCACCCGGACGCCTTTGACACCGGCTTGATGGTGGACGATCTGAAACGGCTGGCGGCGGGAGAGGTTATTCACTGTCCGGTGTACGACTACTCCATCCACAACCGCTCGGAGGAGACGGTGGAGGTGCGGCCCACAAAGGTGGTCATTGTGGAGGGCATCCTCATCTTTGCCGACCCAGCCCTGCGGGATTTGCTGGACGTGAAGATCTTTGTGGACACCGACGCCGACGTGCGCATTCTCCGCCGCATTCTCCGGGACGTGAAGGAGCGGGGACGGTCTCTGGACTCGGTCATCAGCCAGTACCTGACCACCGTCAAGCCCATGCACGAGCAGTTCGTCCAGCCCTCCCGCCAGTACGCCGACATCGTGGTGCTGGCCGGCGGGCACAACCTGGTGGCGCTGGATATGATTACCCAGCGCATCAGGAGCCATATCGGCAGCCGCTAGGGGAGCCTGCGCCCTCAGAGCGGCCGCGCAAGTTCTCAAGGAGGAAGCGATGCCATGAAAAAGACCCTTTGCACAGCCTTGGCCGCCGTGCTGTGCCTGTCCGTGCTGTCCGCCTGCGGCCCTGAGCAGGCCGAAAAGCAGGTGGATCTGTCCGCCTTTGCCCAGACCCTTCAGGAGGAGTATGAGTTCGCGTCCTATTTGGGTGGAGCTGGATCCGGACAACGAGTATGACAGAGAGCTTTTCGACAACACCATGCCCGGTCTGCTGGAGCTGGATCTGGAGCAGCGGATCTATTTGGCGGGCATGATTACCCTGAACAACGGGGAGATCGGCCTGGCCCAGGCCAAGAGCCCGGAGGACGCCGAGAAGGTGAGGGAGAGCTTTCAAGCGCGAATCGACTACATGGCGGGGGATGAAGAGGAGCCGGGCGGGGCATTCTATCCCGGTCCCATCCAGCTCTGGACCAACAGCGCCCAGGTGGTGGTCCGCGGAAACTACGTCCTCATGGTAGTGGCTGATGACGGCGATGAGATCATTAGCCGGTTCGACGCCCTGTTTGAGCAAGAAACGTGACGACACACGCCACCCTATGACCAGAAAAGGAGAAAACAAGTATGAAAAAGATCGTATCCCTCTGCACCGCCGCCGTGCTGTGCCTGTCCCTGCTGTCCGCCTGCGGCGGCGGGAAGGAGGAGAAAAAGGCGGACCTGGCCGCCTTTGCCCAAGCCGTCCAGGAAAATCATGAATTCCACTCTCTCGAGCGGGCGGACCCGGAGGACCCGGAGCTGGGCGCCGTGATGCTGGGCAACTGGTATCCCGGCTTGACGGACCTGGACCTGGAGCAGGTGGAGATCTATATGCCCATGGTTTCCTTCAGCGGCGGAGAGCTGGCGTTGGTGGAGGCCAAGAGCGCGGAGGACGCCGCCAAGGTGAAGGAGATTTTCCAGGCCCGCATGGACTCCAAGTCCACCGAGGGTCCGGGCAACTATCCCGAGGAGGTGGAGATGTGGCAGCGCAGCTCCAAGCTGGCGGACCATGGAAACTATGTGCTGCTGGTGTGCCACGGCGACGCGGAGGCCATTGTCGGCGAATTCAACGCCCTGTTTCAATAACAGGGCTGGACATAATGATGCAATAAAGGAGTAAAGAGACATATGAGACGTATTTTTGCTTTGACCCTGAGCGCCGCCCTGGCGCTGTCCCTGCTGGCCGGATGCAGCAACAGCGGATCCAAGGAGACCGTGATCCCCAACGATCCCTCCGAGGCGGTGGAGTCCGTGGAGCCCACCGCCACCCCCACGCCGGAGCCCAGCGCCGAGCCCTCTGTGGAGCCCAGCGCGGAACCCTCCGTGGAGCCCACCCAGGAGCCCTCTCAGGCGCCTTCCGCCAATCCCACGCCCACCCCGGCACCCAAGCCCACTCCCACGCCCAAGCCCACTCCCGCGCCGACGCCTAAGCCTACCCCCACGCCCGCGCCTACCCCTGCGCCCACTCCGACGCCGGAGCCCACCCCCACCCCCGCCGCCAAGGTGGACCTGGCGGCCTTCTACTCCAGCGTCACCAGCCAGCATGAGTTTGGCTTCCTGGAACTGGCCAGCACCGATCTGCTGGACGGCTTGTACCCCGGACTGAGCGCCATCGCCGCCGAGCAGCGCCTGGTCTACATCACCCAGATGTCCATGAACAACGGTGAGTTCGGCCTGGTGCAGGTGAAGAACAGCGCCGACGTGGCGGCGGTGAAGGCCATCTTCCAGGCCCGGATCAACTATATGGTGGGAGATGACGAGAACAAGCCTGGCGCCTGGTATCCCGGCCCCACCGAGCAGTGGCGGAACAACTCCCGGGTGGTATCCAACGGGAACTATGTCATGATGGTGGTCCACGAGAACTGCGACGATATCGTGGCCCAGTTCAACGCGCTGTTCTGAATACAAAAAAGGGGGGCGGCGAAGGCCGCTCCCCTTGTCCTGAAATCTGCCCGGTGAGGTGAACCCCTGTGATATTTTCCAGTCCGTATTTTTTGTTTCTCTATTTCCCCGTCGTATTGCTGCTCTACTACATTTCCCCGCTGAGGTGGCGTAATCTGGTGCTGCTGGTGGTCAACCTCATCTTCTATGGCTGGGGCGAGCCGGTGTATGTGCTCATCATGTTCCTGTCCATTGCCATCGACTACAGCCACGGGCGGATCGTCACCCGGTGCAAGGCCAAGGGCAACGACAAAGGGGCCAGGATGGCGGTGGCCTCCTCGGTGGTGTTCAACCTGCTGCTGCTGGGCTTCTTCAAATACTGGGACTTCATCGTGGGCAACCTCAACGCCCTGGGATTGGACCTGGTGACCCGCTCGGAGATTCGCTCCGCCATCAACGCGGCCCTGGTGAACATGGGCTTTAGCCCCCTGTTTCAGACCGCCTCCAGCACCCTGCCCATCGGCATCTCCTTCTACACCTTCCAGACCATGAGCTACACCATCGACGTGTACCGGGGGGACGCCCGGTGCCAGAAGAACATCGTCACCTTCGGCACCTTTGTCACCCTGTTTCCCCAGCTCATCGCGGGGCCCATCATCAAGTACAAGGACCTGGACGAGCAGCTGGAGCACCGGGACCACTCCTTTGAGAAATTTGCTTCCGGCGTGCAGCGCTTCACCATCGGCGTGTGCAAAAAGGTGCTTCTGGCCAACGCGCTGGGGCCGCTGTGGGACGTGTATCTGGCCACGCCGGGGGAGCAGCTCACCACGTTAGGCGCGTGGCTGGGGATTATCGCCTTCTCCCTCCAGCTGTACTTCGACTTCTCCGGCTACTCCGATATGGCCATCGGCCTGGGCCGGATGCTGGGCTTTGAGTTTTTGGAGAATTTCAATTATCCCTACATCTCCAAGTCCGCCAGCGAGTTTTGGCGGCGGTGGCACATCTCTTTGGGCAGCTGGTTCCGGGAGTACCTGTACTTTCCCCTGGGCGGCAGCCGGGCAGGAAAGGGCCGGATGGTGTTCAACCTGCTGGTGGTCTGGGCCGCCACGGGCATTTGGCACGGGGCCAGCTGGAATTTCCTGCTCTGGGGCCTGTACTGGTTCGTGTGGATCGGCCTGGAAAAGGTCTGGCTGGGCAAATGGCTGGACAAGGCCCCGGTCTGGCTGAGCCATGTGTACGGCGTGGTCATCGCCGTGGTGGGCTGGGCCATCTTCGCCGTGGAGGACTTCTCCGCCATGGGACCCTATCTGGCCGCTATGTTCGGCTTTGGGGCCGGAGCGATGGACGGTATGTTCCTGTACTACCTGCGCAACTATCTGCCGGTTTTGATTATTGCCATCGCGGCGGCCACCCCCCTGGCGGCGAATATCTGGAAAAAGCTGCCTGGGCGGACGCGTCAAATCGCGTTCCCGGTGCTGATGCTGGCGGGATTGGTGCTTACCACCGCCTACCTGGTGGACGGGACCTATAATCCGTTCCTGTACTTCCGTTTTTAGTTCCTTTTTCTTGTGAGAAAAAGGAACCGAAAAAGAACTTTTCGTACGCTGACCACCGAGATAGATGAACCGAACGTTTATCCCCGGCAACGAAAGCGTGCGCGTTCCGATAGGAGAAGTTTTGTATGAGTAAAAAATACTCCATTTTTATAACGGCGCTGTTCTGCCTGTTTCTGTTCGGGTTCGGCATTGCCCACTTTCTTGTGCCCGACCGGAAGTTTTCCGAGCAGGAGAACACCAATTTGACCCTGTTCCAGCCGCCCACCTGGGATACGGTGCGCTCCGGGGAATTCATGGAGAAGTTTGAGAAGTATTTCAACGACCAGTTCCCCCTGCGGGACCAGTGGGTGCAGATGAAAGCCTATTCGGAGCGGGCCCTGGGCAAGCAGGAGAACAACAAGGTCTACTTCGGCACCGACGGCGGGCAGACCCTGTTCGCCCACTTCACAGCCATTTCCCAGGAGGATTTGGCCCAGCGGGTGGGGTTTGTAAACAAGCTGGCGGATAACGTGGAGGTTCCGGTGTACTTTTCCCTGGTGCCGGACAAGAGCTATGTGCGGGCGGATCTCCTGCCGGAAAACGCCCCCAATGTGGACGACGGTTCCACCATCCAGCGGGCCGCGGCGCTGTGCGGGGAAAACGTGGGCTTCATCGACCTGCGGGAGACGCTGGCCGGGGACAACAGCTTTTACCGCACCGACCACCATTGGACCACCATGGGGGCATATAAGGGCTACCTGGGGCTGATGTGGGGCATGGGCGATAGCGGCGGGATCTATGACTACCCGCCGGCCCTGTGCTCCGACCAGTTCTACGGCACCACCTACTCCTCCTCCGGGGCAGGCTGGGTGGAACCGGACAGCATCTACACCATCATTCCCGAGGGGGGCACAAAGGGAAATGTCACCGTCACCCGCTATCCCGAGGGCGCGCCCATTGAGGGCGGGCTGTACTACCCGGAAAAGCTGGAGGTCAAGGACAAGTACGCCTACTTCCTGGGGGGAAACCAGCCCCTGTGCATCATCAAAAATCCCGACGCGGCAAACGGGAAGCTGCTGGTGGTCCGGGACTCCTACTCCGACTCCCTGGCCCCCTTCCTGGCGGAGGAGTTCCAGGAGGTCCACCTGTTCGACCTGCGCTATAACAATATGTCCCTGAAACAGTATGTGGCGGACAATGAGATCGACCAGGTGCTGGTGCTCTACTCAGGCAGCAACTTCAACACGGACGCGAACCTGTTCAAGCTGGGACTGTGATCTGTCCCGGCCGGGCGGTAAGGCGGCCATAAGCACAAGCGCCCCTCCGGCACAGCCGGAGGGGCGCTTGTCATTCCTGCTGCCGGTTCTTTTTGTACCAGTCCAGCCGGTCGTCCCACCTGCGGCCGGACAGGCGGTAATAGAGCTCGATGCCTCCGGTGATGGTCACGAAGATGAGCACAAAAACCGCGCCGAACGTCACCCATGCCCCCGCCTGGTCGGTGGGGAACCAGCCGCAGGCCACGGCCATGGTGGTGAGGACGGCTCCGAAGGGCACCACGAACACCACCAGCCGCCAGCCGTAGGCCAGCTTTTTGAACAGCAGGTCGGAGAACGCCGCCACCTGCATCGTCCCCGCCGCGATGCACACCAGCAGCAGGGAAAACAGCGTGGACAGCTGGACCGTCTCCTGCTCGAACATCCACAGGAAGATCATATAGATGCACATGGTGGCAGTATAGCACAGCGCCGTCAGCTCCTTGATGGCCACACCGACCTGGAAAAATTTTTTCATGCTGAACACTCCTTTCAAAAACCCAGCTTTTCCTTGATGACGGGGACATACTGGCGGTTTGCCACCACCACCTCGCCGTTTGCCATGGTGAGGCGCATCCGGCCGCCGAAATCGGGCCGCAGAGACCGCACCCTGCCAAAATTCACAATGGCTGATTTGCTCACCCGAATGAAATCCCAGGCGGTGAGCTGCTCCTCCAGCTCGTACAGTCGAAGGCGGGTCTGATATACCCCGTCCTCCGTGTAGAGAAAGGTCCCCCGGTCCACGGTGTCGATGTAGAGCACGTCCGCCCCGTCTAAAATGCAGGTCTCGCCGTCCCTCTCCCCGGTGAGCCGGGCGTCGGACAGCCGCAGCAGCTCCGCCAGCCGGGCCACTTGACCGTCCAGCCGGGGACAGCGGATGGTCACCTCGGTCTGTTCCAGCCCGGGACACTCTTCCACGGTCACTTTCATGGATTTCACTCCTTTCACAGCTGCACGTTCAGCATACACGATAAGATTTTGCTTGGCAAGGGGCGGGAGCGTGACCTGCGCTCTGCGCCGGCTAAACTGCAAAAAGAAGCCCTGCGGCACATGCCGCAGGGCTCAGGCTGTTGAAGTTGAAAAGGTCTGACTTGCGGCAGACTTTTTCATATCTATGAGGTAGAATAAAGCGGGACAAGAGATGGGAAAGCGGAGGTCAATACAGCCCGGAGAGTTCATGAGCGGAAACGCCAAGACGTACTTTCCGGGCATTGAACATCTCATTCATGCCAATGGTGACACACCAGCGGGGCATGTCGTCGCCGGCCCCGTTCAAATCGCCGATGGCGTTGGCCGTCCGGGTCTCCGGAGAGATTTCCAGCACCTGGGTATGAAGCTGCTTAAACTGGCCGGGGGTCAACTCGTCCTGCGGCTCATTAAAGGCCAGGTGACCGTTGATTCCAATGCCGCCGAAACAGATATCCACCCCGCCCAGCTTTTGAATGATCTGGTCCGTGATGTGCTGGGCGGAGGAGCCGAAGCCGGGACGGGGCTGTGCTCGGCGTATGAAAGACAGGCTTCAAAAGGGACGGCAAACCTCACGCTCACATATAGAAAATGCGGTCCTTATACTGCTCCAAAAGCTTCGCGTTGTAAGCGCCGCCGCCGTCTACATTGGCGCTTTGAAATACGGGCGGAGTGATCCCGGCGTCCAGGAAGTAGGCGCAGATTTGGAGCAGAAGGCAGTTGGCGATGAAGGAGCCCAGAACGGAGGAGGTGGGGGCCACCTTCTGCTCAATGCCGGATACCGTCATACAGGCGTCGCCCAGGTCGCCGCAGGTGTCAATGACCAGATCGGAGACGTCCTGGAGCATTTTCCCGGAGGGGTCCCGGGAGGTCACCTGGGAGGCGTAGTCCATGCAGACAATGCTGATGACCTTAATTCCCTTTTCACGCGCCTTGATGGCCATTTCCACCACCACCGGATTGCGGGCCGCCACGGAGTGGATCAGCAGAACGTCTCCGCTGCGCAAAGGGCTCTCCTCCAGCACAACAGAGCCATAGCCGGGCAGAACCTCCAGCGCGGAGGTGAGGGTGATGGGACGCTCATTGCACATCACGCCGGAATGGAACAGCGGATTGGTGATGGCCAGACCGCCCGCGCGATAGAACATCTCCTCCGCAAACATCCCGGCGTGGCCGGGGCCAAAGGCAAAAATGTTTCCGCCGGATTGGAACGCCTCGCAAATCATTCGGCCGGCTTTGGCGATGTTACCGCCTTGCTCGCTGATGATTCTCTCCTCGATGCCGCGGACATGGTCCGCATACTGCTTTACATATTCACTGATCGTCCCAACTGCCATATCTTTGCCGTCCTTTCATCGGTATTGAGCCCCATGCCCCACAGCATAGGGGGACCTCAAGATGTACTGCGACAATAGTATAACGGAAAACGATGTCATTGATAAGTTGCAAGTTTTTTCCACCTTGTGCGGCATACCATCCTTCGTTATCATAAGAACACCTGGCAATTACATTATTTTAGAAAGGAACAAAAGATATGAAAAAGGTAACCTCTCTCTTGCTTGCGGCAGTAATGGTGCTGTCCCTTGCCGCCTGCTCCGCCGGACAAACCAATTCTCCCCCTCCGTCGGACGACGCGGCCTCCGGCGGCGGGGACGGCAAGGTCCAGGTCAACGGGATGCTCTGGGCGGTGGAGCCCCTTCCCGAGAAGACCAAGATCACCGTTTCCTATCTGGCCAACAGTACCGCTGAGACCGCCACCTACATCGCCGATGAAAAGGGTTGGCTGGAGGCCTGCAACCTGGAGGTGGAGATGGTTTACTTCGCCGGAGGCCCCGCCCAGATGGAGGCCATCAACTCCTGGGACTGCGGCACCACCGGCATCGGCGGCATGATCACCGGCATCCTGAACTATGACCTGAAGACTCTGGGCGTGGTGGCCCAGGACCGGGGCCTTTTCCAGGCGTTCTTTGCCCGGAAGGACTCCGACATCGTGGCGGCGGGTACTGGTCACGCCGATGTGGAGGGGCTCTACGGTACTGCGGAGACCTGGAAGGGAAAGGAAATCATCACCGCCGTGGGCACCGCCAACCAGTACACCCTCTACAATCGACTGAGGTCAGAAGTCCGGCTGCGCTGTTTTTCGCCAATCTTCAACACCTCCTTTGTCAGACTGCGGTAGGCGTCCGCCGCCCGCCCCCTGGGTTCGTGCTGGAAAATACTTTTGTCCGCTGTGCTGACCTCTGCCAACCGCGCCGTTGCCGGGATCACCGTGTCCATCACGGGCAGGTATTTCCCAAAGTTCGATTTGACGGTAGCGACAATATCCTTGCGGAAGTTGGTTTCATTCGCCATTGTCAGGAACACGCCGCCGATTTTCAGCCGGGGGTTGATCTGCCGCTTGATGCTTTGCACTGTGCCCACCAGCTCCGTCATGTCCTCCGCTGCCAGATAGTCCGCCTGGACGGGAATTAGCACATAGTCAGACGCAGCCAGCGCATTGATGACCAGCATACCCAGCGACGGACGGCAATCCAGCAGAACATAGTCATAGTCCTGCTTCACGCTGTCCACATACTGCCTGAGTACCGTTTCCCGGCTCATTACGTTTACCAGCCCTACCTCCACAGCGGACAGGCTGCGGTTTCCCGGCACAAAGTCAAAGCCCTCCGGGTGGTGCATGATCTCAGGGTGGTCGCGGGCCATTGCCCCGGCCACTACATCGTTCATGCTGTTGGCAAGGGTCAGGGGCAGTTCATGGGGTTTGCGCTGGCCCAGCATCTTGGTCAAATCCCCTTGGGGGTCTACGTCCAGTGCCAGAACTTTTTTGCCGCTCATGGCAAGACCGGCTCCCAAGTTGTAGACGGTGGTGCTTTTACCAACGCCTCCCTTTTGATTTGCTACACTCAGCACCTTTGCTTTCGCCATTGATGGGGTCCCTCCTATCTTTATAGATTTAGCCGCCTGCGGCGTAACAGTCGGCTATGTATGGGCAGGAAAAAAGCGCCGGTTGTTACACCAGCGCCCTAAACAGCCCTACATAATTTGAACAAATTTGTGAAACTTGACAAATTGGATAGGGTTGCTTTATGTCCCAAAGCCCACAACGCAAAGTTTTTGGATATTCCTTGCAAAAGCCATATTTCACTGGCTCAAAATGAACTTTTAACGTTTGTACTGGAAATTTTGCGAGCTTTGTAGTATAATTAAAAATAGGTAGATATATTCTTTGAATTTCAATTCTTGAATATTTGGAACACAAGTTAAAGAGGATGAGAATGTATGGAAGCAGAAAACATCTTTGCATCTTCAAATTGTAATCAGACCATACGGCAGATGAATGCGGAACTTGTAAAAAGGGATTCCGAATGCCAACAATTCATAGCTGGACTGAGGAAGATAGAAAAATTTCTTAGGGATTTTGGCTTTTTGACATTTGGTCGGGACTTTGTATTCAGTACATCTGTATGTTTCTCCCTCAACAGTGTCGCAACATCATTAGAGCTGACCATGGGAAATATAATTGTTTGTTGTGAAAGTGCCTGCATTGCAGATGCTAATACACTTTTGCGCAAGTACCGGGATGATCTGTTTTTTTATCTCTATATTTCCGTTTATAATAGCCTTGATAAATGTTCAAAACAGGCAAAAGCGATGGCAAATCAAATTATAAAATGGGCAAATAATAATCTGACAAACTTTACAATCAGTGAGGTTCTAAAGGAGATTGCGGCTGATCCGCAGCTTAAGGACGCTATTTTGAAGTACAATCTAAAAGGAAGTTTTCAGAAAATCAGCGCCGCACTTAACAATTATGTTCACGGCAACGGATACACTTATTATAATCGCAACATCAATGCCTATAGAGAACGGGAATTGGCAGTTGAGTTGAACAACCTTGACCACAAGGCACGATACATGACTATAGTTTTTTTGCTGTTGCTGATTTTCTGTTCTCCCTTGTCGGTAATGGCTGAGGATTATATTGATTACCTTGATTTTGATGACATCCCGCCAGAAGACTCGCAATATTGGGTTGCACCCTTCGTAGAGCGTTTTGTCCAGGAGAATATATCACTTGTTGATGAAAACTGCCTTGACTACCTTCGAGAAAACACGATGATGCAATTCTAAATAGACGCCGCTATAATACAAAGAGAAACGGGTGAAGCCATATGCCAATATCACCGCTATTCAAAATTCAGGTAGAGCAGGATATTGGAAGATGCGAAAGCCAGAAAGTAGTAAATGGTAGCGAAAGTCTTTATATCGAACTTGGTAATCGCTACAAGACGCTAATTGAAAACTTTATGCAAAATCTTCCTGCATTTAGAAAAGCTCCCGCATATGCTTGCGGGCCTGATTATCGGCCAGAGCTTCAGTTGATTGCCTCAAAGCTAAGAACATATTTGTTTGCACAAGAGCGTGAAAAAACTGAAATGCCAGATAACTTATTAAAAATAAAGGTGGATGAATTTATTCAGCGTGGTATAGATATTGGAAGGATAGAATTTCGTCCTGCCAGCGGAGGATTTCCCTTTTCGACTATCTCCGGCCCTTTGTATGATGCTTGGATGGGCGAAATCAATATTTTCAATGAGAGATATTTGAGAGAACACCCCCTGCATGATAGTATAGCTACTACATATTCTCGTTATAGGAAAAATCCATCATCTCATAACGAGGTGATGGGGTACTTGCGGGCGTTGTCCGCAGACACAGATTTTTTTGTGGCAAATTCAAATCAGCTACAAAATAGCACAGAAAGGAGTATTATGAGCAATAAAGTTTTCATTGTCCATGGTCACGACGATACTGCAAAGCTGGAGATGGCACGAACTCTTGAAAAAGCAGGATTTGAAGCTATCATACTTCATGAGCAGCCAGATGCAGGACGTACCATTATTGAAAAATTTGAGAGTTATTCGGATGTGAGCTTTGCTGTAATACTCTATACAGAATGTGACTTAGGACGCGCAAAAGAAATGTCGGTAGATTCTGAGAAGTACCGTGCAAGACAAAATGTTGTATTTGAACATGGTTTTTTCCTTGGGAAATTGGGCCGTGACCATGTATGTGCCTTAGTAAAAGGAGATGTTGAAACGCCGGGTGATCTTAGCGGCGTCATATATGTACCCATGGACAAAGCAGGTGCATGGAAAATGTCTTTAGCAACAAATATGAAAGCAGCGGGCCTTCCAATTGATATGAACAAATTTATCTGATTCCATAGATTTAGCTGTTTGCGGCAACACAGTCGGCTATGTATGGGCAGGAAAAAAGCGCCGGTTGTTACGCCAGCGCCCTCATCAAATAGTATTTAGTTGGTGAAATGTGTTTGCCTGTTGCCCAAAAGCCTTGATTTATACGGGTTTCCGGGAGTGTCGTTATGAACACTCGTACCAACTTATGATAATCCGAACGCTGTCCTCCAAGTGAGGGACGTGTTCGGATTTATCATTTCTATTGAGAACATTTTTTGAAATAGATAAAGGGGGAAGGAATTGTCATTCCCTCCCCCTTTGTGGCTAATGCGGTTGTCTCGTTAATCTTGCATCTTCAAAATAACAGCTTACATAGGCATTGCCCTATTATCCAGCAGTAGACAGCGAGAGGTTGTCCAGAATGTCCTCCACTTCGTCCGTGGTCAGATACGCACCATGCAGACTGATGTTGGCATGACTTGTGCGGCACTGCGCCCAAACGTTTCCGTTGTCCATTTCAATCAGGAACTCATGTCCATCAACGGACGTGTAATAATAGGCGGTTTCATAGCTGCCATCAATGACATAGGTTTGGCCAAAATAGTCGGCTTGTGCGATATTTTCGATTGTGAAATCGACATATCCGCTGCCATCCTTCTTTGCGTAAAGTGCGTCAAAGGTTTCACTGACATAATCGCCTTTTGCATCGGACACGACAAAGGACAAGTTGGCATCTGGAACATAATCATAATGCTCGTTCACCCATTCCAAATCAAAGGTAACGCGACCCGTCAGCGTGTCCAGGAGATTTGCGGGGTTTTCGGCGGTATACTCCATTTTCTCTGCGCCATCCTCCCGACCAATGCGGCGGCTGCGGAGCGCGGGATCACTGCTCAGAACCTCTACAGAGTCCCACCGATGGTATTCAAATACTACTCCGCCGTTGATGCGTTCACCTGCATCCCAATCGTCCGATTTGAACCGATTAGATTTTATCGTTTCTTCCAAAGTAATGGGCGGGTTTCCTCCGGGGCCGCCGATAGCAACAGCACCGGGGGCGCCATTTTCACTTGAAGGCATGGGAATGTCATCCCTGCTGGACACAATAATGTCATTTCTGAACAGATGCACCACTACTGCGGCGGCAGCAGTCAGCGTTAATGCCATCATCATAACAACAGCGACGGCAATCAACGGCACACGAGATTTTAAGGTCGTTTTTTTCATAGGAATGTCCTCCGATTGTTTCTGGTAGGAGGCAAGCTGGGAGCGGATGCGCTCCCGGCTTGCCTGCGGCAATTTCAGCCCATCAGAAATGCGCTTGAAGTTTCGCTCCATATCAATCCCTCCCAAGTTGTTTTTTTAGGATGCTTTTGGCCCGATGTAATCTCATGGAAACGGCCGAGATCCCGATGTGTAAAAATTCTGAGATTTCCCGGAACGAGTAGCCCTCAAAATAGTGGAGGCTCACGACAGTCCTATACTTTTCCGGCAATTCCATAACAGCATGAAATACGTCCCAATCCTCCGGCTGTGTCAGCAGAACAGTCTCATCCAGCGGAATGGCTTCATGCTTCCTTGCTACGCTGAGAAGGTTTTTGCAGTAATTGATTGTAACTTTCGTCAAAAACGCACGCTCTTTACCAGGGTAAACTATCATGCCGCCCTCCAACAGTTTAAGGAATACGGTCTGCACAACATCCTCCGCTTCCTGCGGAGAACGGAGATAGCTGAGAGCGATACGATACACCATATCCGCATAACGGTCAAAAAGATTCAACACAATTTCTTGCTCCATCGGCGCACCCCCTTTCGTTCCCTTTTGAGGCCTCATATATATAACAAATAAAGACAGCAAATTAGCACAAGAATCAAAAAAGTTTTGTGTCACTTTGCATATTATTGGGGTGTAAAAGATTTACTACGCCGTAATCAGTAAGGGTTGCTCACTGCCCCCCAGCCGGGGGCAGATTTTTTCTGTCTGTGGTCATTTATGTGATCAAACCCAAACCGCGAAAAATCAAAATCATAAAAAGCGAAAAACAAAAAAATCCGCCCGAAACCAACGGTTTCAAGCGGATTTGTGGTGGGCGGGAATCAACGGTATACGAACACCTCACGGAAAAAAATCAGGGTTTT
>CAOKLO010000054.1 GCA_948469375.1 uncultured bacterium
CCTCTCTCATTACTGCTTTTTGGTTATTTCTGGTTAACTTAATGGCATTACCCGATGAGACATGCAAGGCGTTTCAAAACTGTCCGGCAATTCCGGTTGCGTTTTTCTGCGGGCTGTGATACAATATTATCTGCTAATGCAGGATGAATAATTGATGTCATTTGACAAAGGAGCGTGAGGCTGTGATTGAACGCTTTGACATCGCCGGATACTGCCGCATCTCCGTAGACGAGGAGCTGGACCGGGACAACACCTCCATCGAAAACCAGAAAGCCATCATCGCGGACTTCGTGAAGCAAAAATTCCCAGGCAGCACCTTGACCTTCTACGAGGACCGGGACCGCTCCGGCTACACCTTCGAGCAGCGGGAGAACTACCAGACCATGCGGCGGGAGCTGGTGAGTCACAAAAAGGACATCCTCATCGTCAAAGACTTCTCCCGCTTCTCCCGCCGGAACAGCCGCGGTCTGGTGGAGCTGGAAGACCTCCGAGACGCCGGAGTCCGCATCATCTCCATCGGGGAGAACGTGGACTTTCCCAACGACGACGATTGGCTGAAAATTCAATTTACCTTCATCATCAACGAGATGCCCGTCACCGACACCAGCAAAAAAGTGAAAACGGTTATCAAGCGCCGCCAGCAGGACGGCAAATGGATCTGTGCCGCCCCCTACGGCTATATTGTCAACAAGCGGCAGGAGTTTGAGGTTGTCCCCACAGAGGCGGAAATTGTCCATCGGATTTTCCAGCTCTACATCGACGGCTGGGGCTACAAGAAAATTGCTAACCAACTCACGGATGAGGGCGTCCCCACCCCCCGCATGGCGGAGCGGGATCGCAAGGAGGCAGCAGGGGAGGACTACCGCCGCACGGTTAAGCCAGCCTGGGCTATCGTGACGGTGCAGGGCATCATCGATAACGATTTTTACATTGGCACCCTCCGGCAGGGGAAATACACCCGCAAGAAAATCAACGGCAAAGAGATCAAGCGGGACGAGCTGGACCACATCGTCATTGAGCACCATCACCAGGAAATCATCGACTATCGAACCTTTGCCACCGCCCGCGCCCTGCGGGAGAGCCGTTCTACCGCCCACTACCGGGGCCAGAAAAAGTATGACAACGTATACTCCGGCTTCTTGGAGTGCGGCGACTGCGGTTCCCCCATGTTCGCCATGAGCCGCCGGGACATCAAGGACGCCTACCGCTGCGGCACCTATCACCGCCGGGGGCTGAAGGGCTGCACCAGCCACCACATCCGGGTGGACAAGCTGGACGAGCTGCTGAAGCTTTACGTCCGGAAGGTGAAGGACAATTCCGCCGCCATGCTGGACCGCCTGAACGCCGACCTTGCCAAGGAAGAACAGGACGTGGCCGAGACGGAGCAGAGCGCCGCCAATCTGGAGGCAGTCCTGGCAGACCTCCAAGAGGAGCTGAAAGCCACCAAGCGCCAGCGCATCCGGGACATTATGAAGCACCCCGAGCAGGAGGAGACACTGGAGGAAACCTACGACGAGCTGGAGGGCGACCTGCTCCGCCGGATGGAGGGTATCCAAAACCAGATTGCCATGACAGTAGACAAGCGCAACACCATCATTCAGGTCAACCGGGCGGCCAAAACGGCCATGGAGGTTTTTGACGACATCCTGGCCAAGCCCAAACTGGACCGAAACGACCTCCAGCTCATCATTCAAAAAATCAGGGTTTATGAGGATCACATTGAAGTCCAGCTCCAAACCGATGTGGACAGCATCCTGCGCAGCGGGAGCCTTCCGGAGGAAAAGCCGGAGGCCGTGGCGGCAATGGCCCCCGTCAGCAACCACCCCTATGAAATTCAAATCACCCAGGAAAGCGGCAAACATGCCGACAAGATTTTTACTGTCAAAGTTATCAGCAACGGCGACCCCCTGGAAATCTACACTGACCGGGAGGGCGGCGTCATTTTCAAAAAATACTCTCAATTGGGCGACGTGTCCGACTTTGCCGCCCAGCTGTGCGACACCATCAGCCGGGTGGCGGGCCTGCCCGCCGTCATCACCGACCGGGACAGCGTCATCGCCGCCGGGGGCGTCCCCCGCCGGGAGGTGGTGGACAAGCGCGTCTCCCCCCAGGTGGAGCAGCTGATGGAGGAGCGCCGCAGCGTCCAAGCCGAGCAGGCCCTGCCCCTGTGCGACGGCGGAGAGAAATACCGTGTGCTCATCGCGGTGCCCATTTTGTCCGAAGGGGACGTGCTGGGCTGTGTGGCCTTTGTGTCCGACGGCGACGCCCCCGCCCTGAGTGACGTGGAGCTGAAGCTGGCTCAGACGGTGGCCGGCTTTCTGGGCCGCCATATGGAGGGCTGATTTGATCCGGCACTACTAGCGCAAGAATTCCCGCGTCCCAGCCGGCGCGGGAATTTTTGCGCGCGGGCAGACTTTTCAGAGTAAGCCCATGCCTTGCGCAAATAAAGGAAAAATTTCCGGTTTTGACGGACACCGCTTCCAAAAATAGGTTGCTATTTGATTGGGCAGGTGGTATGATGAAAGCGGTTGCGATACGGCGGTTCTGACCGATCCCAGCCCCGTTCCCGGTTCGGACTGGGATACTATGAAAGGAAGAGGAAGCAAAGGGTATGGAACACAGTGGTTGGGAGCGGTACTATCCCCGCCCGCAGCTCCGGCGGGACAGCTTTTTCCCGCTGAATCAGGGCTGGACACTAAACGGCAGGCCCATCCGAACACCCTGGCCGCCCCAGGCCCCGTTGTCCGGCTATGGAAAAGAGGTGGGGGACGTCCTGCGTTACGAAACGGCGTTTACCCTGCCCGAGGATTTTATCCCCCGGGGATACCGGGCGCTGCTCCACTTCGGGGCAGTAGACCAGGTGGCGGAGGTCTGGGTAAACGGCCACAGTGCGGCCCGCCACGAGGGGGGCTATCTGCCCTTCTCCGCCGACGTCACACAGCTGCTGTGCGCTGGAGAGAACCGCCTGGAGGTAAAGGCGGTGGACACCCTGTCCCACAGCTATCCCTACGGCAAGCAGCACAAACGGCCCCATGGAATGTGGTACACGCCCGTGTCCGGCATCTGGCAGCCGGTGTGGCTGGAGGCCGTCCCGGCCAAGGGGGCAGTTGCCTCCGTGCGCCTTACCCCGGATCTCACCGGCGTCACCGTAGAGGTGGACGCGGGCGGGGCGGAGTACAGCCTGGCCGTGCCGCTGGAGGGCGGGAAGCTGCTCACCGCCGCCGGGAAAACCGGTCCCCTTCGTCTGGAGGTACCCGAGCCCTGCCTGTGGACCCCGGAGAATCCTTACTTATACTCCATGACCATCGCCACCTCTACCGACCGGGTGGAGAGCTATTTCGCCCTGCGCACCGTGTCCACAAGGGAGATTGGCGGCCATACCCGCCTGTGCCTCAACGGAGAGCCGGTGTTTCTCCACGGCGTGCTGGACCAGGGCTACTTTGAGGACGGTTTATTCTTGCCCCATGCTCCGGAGGAATATGAGCGGGATATCCTGCGGATGAAGGAGCTGGGCTATAATACCCTGCGCAAGCACGTCAAGGTGGAGCCGGAGGCGTTCTACTATGCCTGTGACCGCCTGGGAATGCTGGTGGTGCAGGACATGGTGAACTCGGGAGAGTACCGCTATATCCGGGACACCGTCATCCCCACGTTTTTGAGCAGGAAACGGAACGACCTGGGCGCGGGCGGCGGAGAGCCCCGCAAGGCCTTCTTTGAGCGCCACTGTCTGGACGCCATCGCCCATTTGGCAAACCATCCCTGCATCGTGGGCTGGACCATTTTCAACGAAGGCTGGGGGCAGTACGACTCCGACCGCATTTACCGCCTGCTGAAGGCCTCCGACCCCACCCGCTTTTTGATGAGCGCCTCCGGCTGGTTTGCCCAGAGGGAAAGCGACGTACAAAGCGAGCACGTTTATTTTAACAGCCGGGTGCTGGAGGGAACTCAGCCGGGGAAGTTCCTGTTTCTCAGCGAGTGCGGCGGCTTTTCCCGCCGGGTGGAGGGCCACGTCGCTCTGGGCCGGAAAAACTACGGCTACGGCGAACAGGCCCGGTCCGAGGCGGAGCTGACGGCCCGCATCCGAACGCTATACGATGAGATGGTGCTGCCCTCCATCCCCCGCGGCCTGTGCGGGTGCATCTACACCCAGCTCAGCGACGTGGAGGGGGAAACCAACGGCCTGTACACCTACGACCGGCAGGTATGCAAAGTGGAGCGGCCGGCCATGCGGGCCGTCGCGGTGCAGATCAGGCATGCGCTGGGAAACGCTTCGGAAAACAGTTGACAGAACGGGAAAACGTGTTATACTCCAAAGGAAAGCGCCGCACAAAGCGCACGATGAAACAAGGAGTGTTTAGAGATGGATAAGAAAGTTTCCGAGCTGCTGAACGACCAGATCAACAAAGAGCTGTACTCCGCCTACCTGTACCTGGACATGGCCAACTTCTACAGCTCCAAGGGGCTGGACGGCTTCGCCAACTGGTATGAGATCCAGGCCAGGGAGGAGCAGGACCACGCCATGCTCATCTATAAGTACATGCACAACAACAGCCAGACCGTCACCCTGGAGGCCGTCGCCAAGCCGGACAAGGAGTTCAAGAGCCTGATGGACCCTCTCGCCGCGGCCCATATCCACGAGCAGTATGTCACCGGCCTGATCAACGCCATCTACGCCGCCGCCCAGGCCGTGAACGACTTCCGCACGGTGCAGTTTTTGGACTGGTTCGTCAAGGAGCAGGGCGAGGAGGAGAAGAACTCCGCCGACCTGATTACCAAGATGGAGCTGTTCGGCGACGACGCCAAGGCGCTGTACATGCTCAACAGCGAGCTGGCGGGCCGCACCTATTCCGCCCCGTCCCTTCAGCTTTGATTGGCTGAGCCTGCATGAAAAGAGCCCGGCCCCTGAAAAGGGGCCGGGCTCTTTCACAGGCTCATTGTTCGGGCAGGTAGTCGGCGGGGTCCACGGGATAGCCTTCCTTCAGCAGGGCGTAGTGGAGATGGGAGGCCCGTCCGCTTTCCGAGGCGGCGGTCTGCCCCACGGCGCCGATGACGGCTCCGGTGGTCACTTCATCGCCCACGGCTACGGTGGGGGTGGCGGCCAGGTTGGCGTACTGGCTCACCAGGCCCTGCCCATGATCGATTTCCACCACAGTGCCCATAAGGTCGTCCTCATAGATGGCGCTGACGGTTCCGTTGGCGGCGGTCAGCACCTGGGCGCCCAGGGAGGCGGCGATATCCAGGCCGTTGTGTGTGCGCCAGTCGCCCATGGTCTCGCTATAGGCCAGCGCCTCCACGGAGAATCCGGCGATAACGGTGCCCTTTACCGGCCATGTAAAGACCAGCGGGGCGGGCGCGGCGGCGGGAGCCTCAGAGGGCTGGGGTGCGGCGGAGGGCGAGGGGGCGGCGGAGGGCGGAGCCTGGGTGACCTGAGCGGAAGCCGCAGCGGGGGATTCGCTGGGTCTGACGGTGGGCCGCACGGTGGGGGCGGCGGAGGGCGGCTCCACGATGGCGGCGGAGCCGGACACAGGCTGGTCCAGCACCTCGCCCAGACCGCCGCGCACACCCTGGATGAGATAGTAGCCGGACAGCGCGATGGCGGCCACGCAGATGAGTACCACAAGATAGAAACCCTTTCCCGAGATGAAATCGCCTAATTTTTCGATCCATGTTCGTTTGTTGTTCATAACAACACCTCCTGCCCTATTGTGGACGGAGGCGTTACAATTTATACCAGTCCCGGCAGGAAAAATCCCGCGGGGATTGTTTTCGACGGGGAAGCTGTGATAAACTATATGGAAAAGCTGGAGGTGATAGGATGCCGCTGACGCGCGAGACGCCGCTGACCGACCTGCCGGGGGTGGGCCCCGCCCGGGGAAAAAAGCTGGAGAAGCTGGGCCTGCGCACCCTGGGGGATACCCTGAACCACCTGCCCCAGCGGTATGAGGACCGCCGGGAGTGCTGCGCCCTCCAGGACGCCCCCCAGGACCGGCCCTGCTGCGTGTCCGCCCTGGTGGCGGAGACGCCCCGAATCAGCTATGTGCGCCGGGGGCTGTCGCTGGTGAAGGTAAAGGCAGTGGACGGAACCGGGACGGTGTATATCACCTTTTTCAACCAGGACTATATCCGGGAGGTCATGCGGGCGGGAGAGAGCTATGTATTTTACGGCGTGGTGGAGCGCCAGGGGAACCTGTTCGCCATGACAAATCCCGTGTTCGAGCGGGAGGGGGCGGCGCGGTTCACCGGTCTCATCATGCCGGTGTATCCGCTGACGGCGGGCATCTCCAACAACCTGCTGGCGGGCCTCACCCGCCGGGCGGTGGACGAGTGCCTGGACGGTCTGCCGGAGGTACTGCCCGCGCAGGTACGTAAAGCCCATAAGCTGTGCCAAACCCAGTTTGCCCGGAAAAACATCCACTATCCCGCCGATTTTGAGGAGTTGGCCATCGCCCGGCGGCGGCTGGTGTTTGAGGAGCTGTTCGTGCTCACCTGCGGCCTGGCCCAGCTGAAGGACCGGCGCTCGGCGGGAAAGGGGCGGACGCTGGAGAGCGCACCGGAGGACTTTGCCGCCCTGCTGCCTTTTGCCCCCACCGGAGCCCAGCGGCGGGCCATGGAGGACATTGCCGCCGACCTGCGTTCCGGCAAGGCCATGAACCGCCTGGTCCAGGGCGATGTGGGCTCGGGCAAAACGGCGGTGGCGGCCTTCGGCGCCTGGACGGCAGCGAAAAATGGGGTGCAGTGCGCCCTGATGGCCCCCACCGAGCTGCTAGCGGAGCAGCACGCGCGGACCATGGAGGCCCTGCTGGCCCCCGCCGGGGTGCGGGCGGCCCTGCTCACCGGGTCGGTGAAGGGAACGGAGAAAAAGGCCCTGCTGGCCGCGCTGGCCCGGGGAGAGATCGACCTCTTGGTGGGCACCCACGCCCTGTTTTCCCAGGGGGTGGAGTACCGGGACTTGGGACTGGTGATCGCGGACGAGCAGCACCGGTTCGGCGTGGCCCAGAGAGCCGCGCTGGCGGAGAAGGGCGGGGCCGTGCCCCCCCATGTGCTGGTCATGTCCGCCACGCCCATTCCCCGGACGCTGGCCCTCATCATCTATGGCGACCTGGACGTGTCCATCATGGACGAGCTGCCCCCGGGGCGGACTCCGGTATCCACCTTTACCGTGGGCGAGGACAAGCGGCAGCGAATGTACGGCTTTGTCCGCAAGCAGGTGGGCGAGGGGCGGCAGGTGTATATCGTGTGCCCCAGCGTGGAGGAAAACAGCGGCGGCTGGGAGGACGGTCCGGGTATGGATTTGAAGGCCGTCACTGCTTACGCCCGCCAATTGCAGGAGCAGGTGTTCCCCGACCTGCGGGTGGGCTTTGTCCACGGCAAACTGAAATCCAAGGACAAGGAGGCGGTGATGGCCGCCTTTGCCGGGGGAACGCTGGACGTGCTGGTGTCCACCACCGTGATCGAGGTGGGGGTGGACGTGCCCAACGCATCATTGATGATAATTGAAAACGCGGACCGGTTCGGGCTGAGCCAGCTCCACCAGCTCCGTGGCCGGGTGGGCCGGGGGAAGCATCAGAGCTGGTGTGTGCTGGTGAGCTCCAGCCGCGGCGAGACGGCCAGGGAGCGCCTGAAAGCGCTGTGCGCCACCACCGACGGCTTCCAGATTGCGGAGGAGGACCTGCGCCTGCGGGGACCAGGGGACTTTTTCGGCAAGCGCCAGCACGGCCTGCCGCAGCTGAAGGTGGCGGATTTCGCCGCCGACCTGGAGCTTTTGAAGGAGGCCCGGGCTGCGGCGGAGGAGCTGATTGCCGCTGACCCGGAGCTGAAAAAACCCTCTCACCGTCTGCTGAAGCGCAGGGTGCGGGAGCTGTTTGAGGAAAACGCCGAATTATTTAATTGACCGGGCAGCAGAAGAGAGAGCCCTTTTCAGATTGGTGTTGCCAAAAGCCGCTTCGTCAAACCGCGCGTTAAAATATTCAAAGGGAGCAATCCCCTGTGACGGATGACTGTCTGATAAACAATGAGTTTATTGAAATGTAATTCTCAAAAGGCAAAAATCAAATCCTTGCCGTATGCTTTGCACAATTTCTATCATAGACAGGTTTTTCAAAAACGATCTCAAACAAACTATGTTTCAACCTCATTAACTCATCTATCTCTAATATCGGAAAAACTTGCTCTGGCATAGAAACTTTTTTCATATTCTTTCTCTTCAGATGAAAATTTGTCGAATTGATTATAGCGCGTAGTTTCTGTTATATCAATGTGCTTTTGTAGAACTGCCGAAGTTATATCCCTGCAACGCTTCCATAAAAGGGACTGAGAGCGCTAGGCATTGAAAAAAGGCCGCCGTATGGTATAATAAGACATGAGAGAAACCTAGTCCGGCTGGGGAGCATGTGGGAAAATTTCATGAAAGCTGGCGTTTTGCCACATTGACACAACCGTAATTTTCCCATATAATCTTCCTTAAAATCATGGGAGGAGGACAACAGCATGAAGCAGTTTTATGGCATGAGCCAGCGGGGGAGCCTGGACGAGGCGCTCCAGGGCCTGTTCCGCCCGCAGTTCATCATGCTATTATCCAACAACAATCAATTTGAAGCCCACGTGGCAGAGCTGGAGAAGCGTTTCCCCGGCGTGCCCAGCATCGGCTGCGTCGGAATGAGCTACCAGACCGGTGTGGTGGAAAACGGCGTGGGAATCGTCGCCTTTTCCGACGGCGTGACCGCAACCGCCAATGTGCTGGAGCAGATATCCACCATGCCGGTGAAGTACATACAGCGCATGGAGCGGGATATGCAGACGGTGGGCGGCTCGGACCAGGATACGGTATGTATCGACTTCTGCTCGGGCAACGACGCCTGCGTGCTTACCACCATTAACACCGCCCTTCGCAAGCGGGGTATCTCCCTGGTGGGCGGCACCGGCGACCAGGGCCGGGTGTCCGCCAACGGCCGGGTGTATCAGGACGCGGTGGCCTATGGCCTGGTACGCAACCAGAACGGCCGGGTGAGGACCTATAAGGAAAACATCTATCACCAGCTGGGGGATTACCGCTTTGTGGCCTCCAACACGGACCGGGCCAATTATATCTTGGGGTCGCTGAACGGAAAGCCTGCAAAGCAGGTGTACAAGGACATTCTCCATGTCTCCGACCAGGAAATTCTTACCCGCACCTTTCAGAATCCCTTCGGCAAGCTCAACGGCAACGATACCTGTATCATCTCCATCAAGGAGGTCCATGGAAACGCGCTGGCCTGCTTCCGCCAGGTCAACGACTCCGATGTGCTCATCCTGCTGGAGCTGGGAGATTACCGGGCCACCGTGCAGAGCACCATCCAACAGATTTGCCGGGATTTCCCCCGCCGGTCCGCCGTGTTCTCTGTAAACTGCCTGTTCCGGTATAAGCTGTTCTCCGAGCAGGGCTATATGCAGGATTACCTGCGGGATATGATGGCGCTGGGCAACCACGCCGGCTTTGTGGGGTACGGCGAGCACTGCAACAACCGGTTCGTCAACCAGTCCATGACCTGCGTGGTCTTTGAGTAAAGGAGGAGGCGCCATGCTGTTAAAAAAGAAGGACCAGCAGCCCGGTCAGGTTCAGGCGGAAAGGAACCTGTACCCGGTGCTTCATATGGCGGGCAGTCTAAAGACCTACCAGCAGGAGCTGGTGAAAAAAGAGGTGGCCTCCCTGTGGGAGCTGAGCCAGGTGGGCGACTCCTTTTCCAGCGTATTGCAGGAGGGCGACCGCTTTCAGGCTAAGCTCCAGGACCTGGGGGCGTCCTTTGGCAACATCAGCGAAACGGCGGATCAGTTCGGCCTGGTTCGGGGAGAGATTGCCCAGGCTGTAACCGTCGCCCGGGGCCAGATGGAGGATTTGGCACAGATTTCCATGCGGGTTCAGCAGTCCTATGACGCGATGGAGGAGACCTTTGCCCAGCTGGAGAAGGCCATCCGGGGCATTCAGCTGTCCATGGGCAAAATTGTATCCATCGCGGAGCAGACCAACATTCTGGCCATCAACGCCTCCATCGAGGCGGCCCGGGCAGGGCAGGAGGGCCGGGGCTTTGCCGTGGTGGCCACTCAGGTGAAAAAGCTGGCCGAGGAAATCAAGGAGCTGGCCGGTGAGGTGGACAACGGCGTAAACGACGTGGAGACCCGGGCCGGGGAGCTGAGCCAGAGCATTTCCAGCTCCCAGCAGACCATGGGGCAGGGGGCAAGTATCGTCGGCCAGACCGAGAGCAGCTTCGAGCGGATTACCGCGGCGGCGGACGGCGCGGTGTCCGTCCAGAGCGGCATTTCCGGGGTCATTGAGGCGTCCCAGCTGGAATTGCAGACGCTTTGCCAGTTTTTTGACCAAATTAAGGACCAGTACCAGGAGGTGGTCCGGCACATCGACTCCGCCAGCCAGCTGGGCACCACCAAGAGCGCCATGTTTGAGGACATCGATAACATGATTTCCCAGCTCCCGCCGCTGGTCAGCGATATTGAGGGCCGGGGCTGAGCACGCAGAGCGGCAGATTAAGAAACCCCCGTCAGAAGCTTACAAAAGCTTCTGACGGGGGTTCTCTTTTCAGCGGTTCAGGGCCTGGCCGCATTTGCCGCAAAACCGGCTTCCCGGCTGGACCGGCGCACCGCAGCCGGGACAGCGCGGGCTTTCCGCCGCTGCCCTTCTGCCGCACCTGGAGCAAAACAGGTCGCCGGGTGAAAGCGCCGCGCCGCAGGCTGCGCAGAATCCGGCGCTCCCCCCCTGCTCCGCGGGCCGGACCGCCTCCTTCACCATGCCGGACAGCACCGAACCCAGGGCCGCGCCCACGCCCAGTCCGGCGGCGTCTCCGCCTGGGCCCAAATCCTGCGCCGCCTTCTCCAGCACGTCGAAGCTCCGGTCCTGCTGGTAGCTGAACTGGAGCAGGTCCATCTCCTGCCGCCGGTCCAGGGCCTCCCGCAGCTTGCGCACCGAAGGATAGTCCTCCGGTGCGTTGATGGAGGTGATGGAAAAATTGACGAGCTGAATGCCGTATTCTGTGAAAAAGGGCTCCAAGGCCCGGCTCACCCGCCCGGCAATTTCAGTCAAGTGGGCGTTGGCCTCCAAAAAGCAGATGCCCTCCTCCAGCAGACAGCGGGACAGCTCCTCCACCACATGGCTGCCCATAGCGCCCCGGAAGTAGTCCGTCAGGTCCTGGGTGGTGTAGGCTCCGCCGGAGCCCGCCAAATGGGCCAAAAACCGGGCGGAGTCCACCACCCGCACCCCGTACTGACCAAAGGCCCGCAGAGGGACGACGATGCGGTACACAGGGTCCTGGAGCTGAATGTGCCTGGCGGTGCCCCACTTCACATTGAGCACATCCAGCCGGTTGACGAAAAACACCTCCGCCTGGAAGGGCGTTTTGCGGCCAAAGGGCAGGTTTACCAGCGCGGCCAGCAAGGGCAGGTTGTCGGTGTCCAGCGTGTGGGTGCCGGGGCCCAGCATGTCGCAGATGGCTCCGCCCCGGACAAACACCGCCTCCTGAGCGGGCCCCACCACCAGCTGGGAGCCCGTGGTGACGTCTGATTTGGGATACTTCCACACCAGCACATGGGCCGGGCCGTCAAATTTAATGACTTGAAACAGCGCCATAGGGGCCTCCTTTCAGCGAAGCAAAGTCAGGCCGTCCCGGCCCTCCACGGGGGAATAGTCCCCGATGCGGTTGCCGGACAGGTCCAGGTAACGCAGGGCGGGCAGCTCCGTCAGGGGGGACAGGTCGGAAATGCTGTTGCCGGACAGGTCCAGGTATTGCAGATTTGTGAGGGACGCCAGGGCGGACAGGTCCTCCGCGCCGCACCCAGCCAGAGACAGGCGCTCCAGCCCGGACAGCGCGCCCAGCTGGTCCACAAAAACGGCGGCGGACTGGGCCTCATAGCTCCAATACTGTTCATAGGGTCCCGGGGGCGTGTCCACCATGTCCCGGTAGCCGCCCAGGTCCAGCTCCCTCAGCTGGGTCAGGTTGGCGAATTTACTGTAATTTGTTCCCTCGGAGCAGGCGCCGTTCAGATTCAGCACCTGGAGGGTGCCGATTTCCAGCACCGCGTCAATGGGGCCGTAAATTTTCTGGCCGCTCAAATCCAGCTCCTCCAGAGGCAAGCCCCGCAGGGCGCTGACGCCCTGCAAGTCCACGGTATGGCCGTCGTAAAAAGGACTCCCGCTGCGGAAGCTGAGCCGCTTCAAATTTGGGAACTGGGCCACTCCGGAAACGTCCCACTGGGCCTGGTAGGAATAGATGGTCAGCTCCTCCAGCTGCGTCTGCAAAGGCTGGAGAAAGCTCAATTGCTTGCTCACCCGCAGCTTTAAGGCCTTAAGGCTGGACAACGCCGCCAGGTCGCTCTGACTGGCAAAGCTCTCGTCGCTGTCCAGGGTCAGGCGCTCCAGCTGGGCCAGCCCTGCCAGCTCGGGCACAGTTCCCAGCTCCTTATTTCCGGCCAGCTCCAGGGACTTTAACCCCGTCATGCCCGCCAAAAACGCCGCGTCCCGGATAGAGGTACCGGTGACACTCAGCTCCTCCAGGCCGCTGAGGGAGGCCAGCGGCGACAGGTCGGTGAGGGAATCGCCGGACAGGGTCAGGCGCTCCAAATGGGCGGCCTGGGACAGGGAGGCCACGCTGGCAAGCCGGTCGTTGTCCAGAAGGGACAGCCGGACAATTTGTTTTTGAACCGCCAGGTAGGACAGGTCGGTGAGCCCCGTATCAAAGAGAATCAGCTCGGTGAGGGCGGGCAGCTGGTCCAACCCCTCCAGGCTGGCGAGGGATGGCCCGCCCAGCTGGAGGGTTTCCAGCCTTTTCAGGTGGGTGAATTTGCTCAGGTCCGCCGCGTCCATGGGCAACGTGATGTACAGCGCCCGCAGGTTGGGGAGAAACAGGTCCTCCTTGGTGCGGATGTTGGAGTCGCCGACGGTCAGAGTGCGCAGGCCCTGGAACAACACCGTACCCAGGCCGCTGCCCGAGCCGGTATACTCCACGGTGACGGTGATCAATTCCGCTCCGGCCTCGTCGAAGGCCACGCCGATTTCCTGAGCCCCGGTGAGGGTGTCCCGGCGGCCCACCCTCAGTCCGGTGACCGTCTGCAAATCGGCCAGGGTGATGCTCCCGGCGGTGCGCCCCAGCGCCAGCTCCATGGCCTGGCAAAGCGGGGAGTCGGGAAGCAGCTGGTCCAGCGCGGCGTCCGCCACCAGGGAAATACGCTCCGAGCCGCCGGACAGAGCGTCCGCCGCCATAGCCAGCCGGGCGGCATAGTCCACCCGCTCAAAGGCGGCAAACTGCTCCACGCACCGGCCGATGTACTCGGCGCCATCCTCCCGCTGGACCAACTCCCAGGCGGCCTGCCAAGCGCTGTCCACGCTCCCCAATTCCAGGTGGTAGGAGACCACGAACTGATAGGTATTGCCGTCCGCCGTGCCGTCCTTCACCGCCGCCAAGGCCTCGGAGGGTATAATGCTTGCACTCCCCTGCCAGGAATCGCCCGGCTGGCGGGGGATCGAAACCAGGCTTGTCACCACAAAAAACAGCACCGCCGCCACCAGCAGCGGGAGCAGCAGCAGCACCGGACGCCCTGTTTTCTGCGGCGCGGCGGTAGTCTGCTCGGGCGCTTCCGGCGCGGCGGGCAGGGGACTGCCGCAGTAGGGACAGATCCGGTCCGCCCCCGGCTGCACCTCCACCATATTCTGGCAGTATTCGCATCGAACCTTCATGGCAAAACCTCCACTAGCAAAGCTTTACAGGCACATTGTACCATATCCAGCCGTGGATTTCAATTTGCGGTTTGGCGCTGCTGGGAAAAAGAACTGCAAGCGGCAAAGAATCCCTGCCCGCCTGTGCGGACAGGGATTCTTTCATCCTTTACAGCACGCCGATCTCTTTGTAATAGCGCTCCGCGCCTGGGTGAAGGGGCAGGTTGGCAATGTCCTTCACGGCCTCCTCGGGGGTCAGGCCCTTCAGGTTGGCCTGGGCCTCGCCCAGCTCGTCGATGTGCTCCCAGAAGGTTCGGGTCAAATCGTACACGGCCTGCTCGCTCAGGTCGCCCCGGCAGAACATGACCATTTTGATGGCGGAGGTCTGCACGTCCTCGTCCTGGTTGGGATAGGTTCCGGCGGGAATGGTCAGGGGAGCGTACCAGGGATACTCGGCCTGGAGGGCGGAGATGACGTCGTCGCTGATGTTCAGCAGCTTGCAGCCGGAGGTGCACGCCTGGGTGACGGCGGCGGCGGGGGCGCCGGACATGATCCAGGCCCCGTCAATGGTGCCGTTCTGGAGCATGTCGGCGGCGTCGGTGAAGGCGATATACTCACAGTTGATGTCGCTGGGGTAGTTCAGGCCGGCGGCGGTGAAGTGGTTCATGCACTCGCCCTCCACGCTGGAGCCGGCGGCGGCCACGGCAAAGTGCTTGCCCTTGACGCCCGCCAGGTCGGTGATGCCGGACTTGTCGGTGACCACCACCTGGTTGGGGTTAAAGTACAGCCCGCCGATGACCTTCAGGTCGCCGTAGGCGTAACCCTCAAAGCTGTCGGTGCCGTTGAGGCACTGGTAGCAGTTGCTGGAGATGGCGATGGACACCTGGGCCTCGCCCTCGGACACCAGATTCAGGTTCTCAATGCCGCCGGCAGAGGCCTGACTGGAAGCGCTGACATAGGAAATCTCCGTGTCCCACAGGTTGGTGATGGCCGCGCCCACGGCGTACAGGGCGCCGCCGGAGCTGGCGGTGGGGAAGTTGATGGTTACGGGGTCAGGCTCTCCGGCGGGCTCGGGGGTGGAGGCGCTGTCGGTGTTGACGGCGTCGGAGGAGGTGCTGTCGGGGGTGGCGCTGGCGTTGCCATCACTGTCGGCATTGCCGCCGCAGCCGGCCAGCAGGCTCAGCATGAGGATGGCAGCCAGTGCAAGAGAAAGTGCCTTTTTCATTTGGGTTTAGCTCCTTTTTTGTTTTTAGATATATGCCAGCGCTCAAAATTGATGTGAGTGCGTGACAATCGAAAAATGGGGTCCCCGCAAGATCGAATGATCTTGTGGGGAGAGGAGACACAGCGAAGGATATGAAGCTTGTGTCGACGAGTCAAGCGTTTCCCGGAGCGGGAGACGCAGGACGACGGGTGAACCATTGGAACAAAATGACCGCGGCCAGCACCCCGAAGCCGATCACGTCGGTGAGGGAGCCGGGGTAGAGCATCAGCGGGGCCACGGCAATCAGGACCAGCCGCTCCAGCCAGCTGGACTTCCGGAGGAACCAACCCTCCAGGCCGCCCACCAGGGCCACGGTGCCCACGCAGGCGGTGAACATGGCCCACAAGCTGCCCGCGATGGTGGCGGTGGGATCAGCCCCGATGAGAAGGATGGGGTTGTCCAGGAAGAAGAAGGGGATCAGGAAGCCCACCAGCCCCAGACGAACCGACAGCAGGCCTGTTTTGGTCTGGTTGGACCCGGCGATGCCCGCCGCCACATAGCTGCTCATAGCCACGGGGGGAGTGATGTTGGACAGGCAGGCGTAGATCAGGCAGAACATGTGGGCCGAGATGGGGAGCACGTTGACTTTGATAAGCACCGGCACGGCCACCGCCTGCACGATGACGTAAGCCGCCACGCCGGGAACGCCCATGCCCAGAATGGTAGACATAACCATAACCAGCAGGCCGGTCACATAGATATTGGTGTTCTCCACCACGGACAGAATCAGATAGCCCATGTTCAGTCCCAGGCTGGTGAGGGTGACAGTGCCGATGATGACGCCGATAATCACGCAGCATACGCCCACGGAAACGGCTCCCTTAGCCCCCTCCACCGTGGCGGCCACAATTTTGTCCCAGGTCATGCGGGTGTCGCGGCGCAGCCAGCTCGCGGCCACCGTGGCCGCAATGGCGATGACGGCGGCATACAGGGGGGTGTAGCCCATGAACATCAGCACAATGAGCACCACTAGGGGAATGACCAGATGGCCCTGCTCCTTGACGACCTTCATGGCGTCCGGAATGTTCTCCTTGGACAGGCCGGACAGGCCCAGCCGCCGGGCCTCAAAGTGGACGGCGAAGAGCAGCCCCAGATAATAGAGGAGGGCGGGGACGATGGCGGCCAGCATGACATAGGTATAGCTCAAATTCAAAAACTCCGCCATGACGAAGCCCACCGCGCCCATAATGGGGGGGCAGAACTGCCCGCCGGTGGAGGCCACCGCCTCCACCGCCCCGGCGAATTCCTTTTTGTAGCCCGTCCGCTTCATCAGCGGGATGGTGATGGTGCCGGTGGTGGCCACATTGGCAATAGCCGAGCCGTTGATCATGCCCATGAGGGCGGAGGCCAGCACCGCCACCTTGGCGGGGCCGCCGGGGGTTTGGCCCACCAGGGTCAGGGAAAAGTCGTTGATGAACTTGGAAAAGCCGCTGTATTTCAAAAACGCCCCGAACACCACGAACAGGAAAATATAGGTGGCGGACACCTCGATGCCGGTGCCCAGCAGGCCCTGAGTGCCCCAGAATTGGGTGGTGAGCACCCGCTTGAGGGTAAACCCGTTGTGGCCCAGCCGCCCGGGCAGGAACTGCCCGAACCAGTTGTAGGCCAGGAAAATGGCGGCCAGGACGGCCAGGTTGCCTGAGGCCCGCCGGGCGGCCTCAAAGGACAGCAGCAGGGCGACGCCGGCGATGACCAGCTCCAGATCGTTGATCCGCCCGCCGCTCTGGGCAATGCGGGTGTAGTTCAAAATCAGGTAGCCGAAAGCGCCTATGGACAGCGCGATCAGCGCCAGGTCCCACACCGGGGGGGCCTTCCGCGTCCGCTTCTCCTTCTTATAGGCGGGGTAGAGCAGGAACGTAAAGACCAACAGGAAAATACAGTGGATTGCCCGCAGGTTGACGGCGCTGATGGGACCTACGGTGCAGTAGAGCTGAAAGACCGTCCAGATACACAACAGAATGGTGACGGCTGTTCCCATGGGCCCGGTATAGGTCCGGGTGCGGGACTCCGCCTCCTTCTCCTCCAACAGCTGCTGGGCCTTTTCCTCCAGCGACTGGGATTGGGATTCAGTTTGCAGGTTGTTATCCTCCATAGGGACCCCCCTCTTGCTTTATTGATTAAAAGCGTTGAAGAAACAGCGTTGATTTTAACACAAAAAGTCGAAGGTGTCAAGGGCTTTTTGCCATGCCCTTTGGGGTCCTTTCGGACGGGCGTTTTGTCAGTCTCAGCGCAGTACCGCGCCGCATTCCTTTTCCAGCGTCTCCAGAATGGACTTCACGTCCTCGTCCGCCTCCTCGCCGGTGAGGGAGCGGTCGTCGGCGCGCAGGGTCAGGTTGAAGGCCACCGACTTTTTGCCCTCGCCGATGTTCTTCCCCCGGTAGATGTCGAACAGCGCCACGTCCTTGAGCAGCCCCTTCGCCCCCTTGCGGATGGCGGCCTCCAGCGCTCCCACGGTGACGGCCTCGCCGCACACCACGGCGATGTCCCGGGTGACGGCGGGGAACTTGGGCAGGGGGGCGTACTCCGGGTCGGCCCCCTGGGCCATCAGCAGCTCGTCAAAGGACAGCTCCGCGCAGTACAGCTCGCCGTCCACGCCGAAATTCTTCGCCGCATGAGGGTGAACCTGGCCGAACACGCCCACAATGTCGCTGCCGCTGTAGGCGTAGGCGCAGCGGCCGGGGTGATAGCTGGCGTCTTCAGTACAAGGCTCGAAGTGGACGTCTCGGGCCCGCACGCCCTTCATCAGGGCCTCCACGGCGCCTTTCAGGGTGAAGAAGTCCATGCCGTTCCCGTAAGCGCCCAGCGTCAGGATCTTTGCCTCGTCGGCCAGGCCGCCGTCCTCCGGTCCGGGCAGGTAGATGCGGCCCAGCTCGTACAGCCACGCGGACTTGTTGCGGTTGTTGTAGTTGCGCGCCAGTACCTCCAGCATGGAGGGCAGGGTGGTGGTGCGCATGATGGAGGTATCCTCGCCCAGGGGGTTGAGGATCTTGAAGGATTTGCGGTGGAAATCCTCCTGGCCCCACAGAATTTTGTCGTAGGCGGTGGGGCTGATGAAGGAATAGGTGATGATCTCGCTGTACCCGCAGGTGCGGCACAGGGCTCCCAGCTTGTTCTCCAGCTTCTGCACTGGAGAGTAACCGCCTTGGGTGGTCTGGCCTCTCATCAGAGTGTTGGGGATATTGTTGTAGCCGAAGAACCGGGCCACCTCCTCGGCCAGGTCGGCCAGACGGCGCACGTCGCCGCGCCAGGAGGGGATGACCACCTCGGCGGGGCCGTTGGGGAAGTCCTTCTTTTCAGTGTGGATCTCCACCCGCTCCAATAACTGGTACATGTCCGCCGCCTTAATGTCGGTGCCCAGCAGGGCGTTGACCCGCTCCGGGTCCATGGTGACCGTCCAGGGCTGTGGGACGTTGTTCAGGATGTCGATGACGCCGTCCACCACCTCGCCCGCGCCCAGCAGCTCCACCAGCTCGCAGGCCCGGTTGACGGCGGGCAGGGTGTTCATGGGGTCCAGGCCCTTCTCGAACTTGGCGGAGGCCTCGGTGCGCATACCCAGGGCCAGCGCCCCCTTGCGAATGCAGGTGCCGTCGAAGCAGGCGGACTCGAACACCACGTCGACAGTGTCGTCCACGATCTCGGAGTTCAAGCCGCCCATGATGCCCGCCAAGCCCACGGCCCGGCCCTCGTCGGCGATGACCAGATGGTTGGCGGTGAGTCGGTGCTCCTTGCCGTCCAGGGTGGTGAGCTTTTCGCCCTCCTCGGCCCGGCGGACGATGATCTTGCCCCCGTTCACATAGCGGTAGTCAAAGGCGTGCATGGGCTGGCCGTACTCCAGCATGACGTAGTTGGTGATGTCCACGATGTTGTTGATGGGGCGCACGCCCATGGCGCGCAGGCGCTCCCGCATCCACTTGGGGGAGGGGGCAATTTTTACGTTGCGCACCATCCGGGCGGTGTACCGGGGCACCAAATCGGCGGCGGGGGTCTCTACGTCCAGCAGGTCGGGGAGCACGCCGTCGCCGCCGCCCTTGACCTCCGGCTCGTGGAGGGTCAGGGGGGCGTCAAAGGTGGCGGAGGCCTCCCGGGCCAGGCCGATGACGGACAGGCAGTCGGGGCGGTTGGGGGTGATCTCAAACTCCACCACATGGTCGTCCAGGCCGGTGACGGCTTTGATGTCGTCGCCGGGCTTGCAGTCATCCTGAAGGACGAAAATGCCGTCGGGGATGCAGTGGGGGAACTCCTTCTGCTGGGCGTGGAGGTCGGCCAGGGTGCAGATGGCGCGGGTCTTGGTGTTGAACGCCACCAGATCCATGGAGTGGATGTTCTGGCAGCTTGTCTCCACGGTAGTGCCCACAGGCTGGCCGTCCTCCGTCCACATCAGGCCCACGGACCAGCGGCCCTCCCCGGCGGGGGCGACAGCGCCGGCCCCGGCGCATACCACCGGGCCGAAAATCTTGTGCCCCGGCTGGATATCGGCGGGGATGGAGGGCTTGGCGGGGTCGATGGGCTTGTAATCATTCAAAATCGCGGCGGCGGTGATGACGGCGTAGGGAAAATCCCGCTCGTCCAGGCCCAGCTCGGACAGGGAGCACAGCATCCCGTTGGACATGACGCCCCGCAGCTTGCCCTTGGTGATCTTCTTTCCGCCGGGAAGGGTGGAGCTGTGCAGGGCCGCAGGCACAGTGTCGCCCACGTGGATATTCCACGCCCCGGTGACGATCTGCACCGGCTCGTCCTGGCCCACGTCCAGCTGGCACACCCACATATGGTCGGAATCGGGGTGGCGTTCCATGGACAGGATCTTGCCTACCACCACATTTTTGATTTCAGCGCCCAGGTCGGTGGTACCCTCCACCTTGGAGCCGGACAAGGTCATGGCCTCGGCGAACTCCCGGTCGGGTACATCAATTTTTACAAACTCATTCAGCCATTTTCGGGATAGATTCATATTATAAAACTCCTTAAATTCAAGGTAGGGGAGGGGCAAACCCCCTCGTTCGGCCCGTTCCGCTCTCTGCCCCACGGGAGGGGCAAGCCCCTCCCCTACGGCGGAATATCAAAAGGACCGTTTGACCGGTGTGGACGCCCTTAAAACTGCTCCAGGAACCGGATGTCATTCTCGAAAATCAGGCGCATATCGGCGATTTTGAACCGGCGCAGGGCGGTGCGCTCCAGCCCCATGCCGAAGGCCCAGCCGGACCACTCCTCCGGGTCGATGCCCGCCATTTCCAGCACCCGGGGGTGGATCATCCCCGCGCCCAGCCACTCGATCCAGCCCTCCCCCTTGCAGGTGGGGCAGCCCGCCCCGCCGCACTTATGGCACTGCACGTCCACCTCGCAGGAGGGCTCGGTGAAGGGGAAGTGGTGGGGGCGGAAGCGGGTTTTAGTGTCCGGGCCGAAGAGCTGCTCCGCCACGGTGCTCAATGTCCCTTTCAGGTCGGCCATGGTGACGTTCTTGTCGACAACCATGCCCTCCACCTGGTGGAACATGGGGGAGTGGGTGGCGTCCACCTCGTCCTTGCGGTACACCCGGCCGGGGGCGACAATGCGGATGGGCAGCTCCATGGAGTCCATGGCCCGGACCTGCATGGGGCTGGTCTGAGAGCGGAGCATCACCCGCTCGTCCGTGTCGAAGTAGAAGGTGTCCGACCAGTCCCGGCTGGGGTGGCCCTCCTCGGCGTTGAGGCGGTCGAAGTTCAGCTCACTGAGTTCGATTTCCGGGCCGTCCAGCACGGTGAAGCCCATGCCGATGAAAATCTCCTTCATCTCCTCCAGGGCGGTGTTCATGGGGTGCTGATGGCCCACCTGGACCTGTCTGCCGGGGATGGTGACGTCCACCGTTTCCGCCCTCAGCTTCATCTCCAGGGCGGCGGCCTCCAGCTTCTCAGAGGCGGAGTCCAACGCGCCCTCCAGCGCCGCCCGGACCTCGTTGGCCAGCTGGCCCATGGCGGGGCGCTCCTCAGCGGACAGCTTGCCCATCTGCTTGAGCACCGCCGTCAGCTCGCCCTTTTTGCCCAGGTACTTCACCCGCAGCTCGTCCAGAGCGGCGGAGTCTCGGACGCTCTCGAAGGCGGAAAGGGCCTCGGCGCGAATTTTTGCTAACTGTTCTTTCATATTAAAACTCCTTTGCTTGGATGTGGATAAACAAAAACGCCCTCCCTCCCCGTAACTGGGGACGAAAGGCAAACCTTCCGCGGTACCACCCGCATTCGCGCGGTTCTCCGCGCACACTCAAAGCCATTTAACGGCGGCCGGCCGTCCCGCTCTCGCGGGCCGCTCCCGGGCGAACCAAGGGACGCGCACCGGGGCGGCTTTCAGCCGGTGACCGCCCCTCTCTGCCTGGTGGCAAAGCTCCCTATTTTCCCGTTCTTCGCATTTCGCTTTTCCTTTTATATCACATTAAAGGTTGAAATGCAAGAGGAAAAACCTTATAATGTAGAGAAAATGGGGGGATGGGCCTGGATGGAACTGCTGCACAGTTCCCACTCTGGCGTCTTTGCCCTGACGAAGGAATTGCTGCGAACCGCATTGGAAAAGGAGGAACTACCATGAACCTGTATACCGCCGCTCAGATGCGGGAGATAGACCGCCGGGCTATTCAGGAGCGGGGCATTCCCTCCGCCGAGCTGATGGAGAACGCCGCCCGTGCCCTGGTGCGGGAGGTGCGCGCCCTGCCCATCCCCGGCCCGGGGTTCCAGGACGGCCCCACCGCTTATATCACAAGGGACGGACACCTTTTGACTCAGGAGGAGCAGGCCGAGTTCTGGGCATTGCGCCAGCGCTCCGCCATCGCCTTCTGCGGGCCGGGCAACAACGGCGGGGACGGGGTGGCCGCCGCCCGGATGCTGCTGGAGGCGGGCTGGCGGGTCCGGTGCGTTCTGGTGGGCGACCGGGCCAAGATGACCGACGACTGCCTGGAGATGGAGCGCCGCCTGTCCGAGGCCGGCGGGATGCTGGAGGATTTTGACCCTGACAGCGATGACCCTGGCCGCTATGCCGACTATGACGTGGCCATTGACGCCCTGTTCGGCGTGGGGCTGAACAGCGCCCTCCGCCCGGAGGCCGTGAAGGCGGTGGGGCACATGGGCCTGTCCGGCTGGATCATCTCCGCCGACGTGCCCAGCGGCATCCACGCCGACACCGGGGACGTGATGGGCGCAGCAGTGAAAGCGGACGTGACTGTCACCTTCTCCCGGGGCAAGCCGGGACTGTTTGTGGGCAAGGGGGCGGTGCACAGCGGGCGGATCGTGGTGGCCGACATCGGCATCCCCGAGGACCTGTATCTGGAAGACGACTGTAAGACCATGCTGGTGGAGCAGCCGGACGTACACCTTCCCCGCCGCTCGGTGGACGGCCACAAGGGGGATTTCGGCAAGCTGTTCATCCTGGCCGGGAGCCGGGGGTATACCGGCGCGGCGGCCCTGTGCGCCCGGGCGGCGGTCCGGGGAGGCGCGGGGCTGGTGACGGTGGCCGTGCCCGAGGACATATACCCCATTATAGCCGTCAAATGCGACGAGGCCATGGTGCGGCCCTGGCCCGAGGACGACGGGGAGCTGGTGGAGCAGGCCAAGGGCTGCGACGCGGCCCTCATCGGTCCCGGCCTAGGGCAGGGCGAGCGGGCGGAGCGGCTGGTTTTGAGGCTGATGCGTGAGCTGACCTGTCCCGTTATTTTGGATGCGGACGGTCTAAATCTCATTTCCAGGCATATGGATGTATTGGACGAGCGGAGGGACTGGTCCACCATCCTCACCCCTCACGACGGAGAATTTGTCCGTCTGTCCGGCTGTGAGCTGCCCATCGCCGACCGTCTGGGGACGGCGCGGAGCTTTGCCCTGCAGCACCACTGTATTCTGGTGCTCAAGGGCTTCCGCACCATCGTGTCGGCAAATGCGGCATGCACCATCAACCCCACCGGCAACTCCGGCATGGCCAAGGGGGGCAGCGGGGACGCCCTGGCGGGATTGATGGGTGCGCTGCTGGCCCGCCGGGGCAAGCCGGACGAGGCCATCACGGCGGTGTGGCTCCACGGCCGGGCCGGGGACCTGGCGGCGGAAGACAAGGGGGAGTACGGCATGACCCCGTCCGACCTTATCGAGCAGATACCCTACGCAATGAAA
>CAOKLO010000055.1 GCA_948469375.1 uncultured bacterium
GCCATAACACCAAGTTCTGGTACAACGGCGGCGAGAACGACGGCACCAAGCAGGGCACCCGGGATAACCCCCGTACCGTGTACGCCTCCTTCGACAAGGTGAAGTCTGAGAAGATCGTCTACGCCGCCAACGACGACCTGGCTGATGCCGACGGCGTGGAGGCTGTCTCCGGCGAGAATCACCCCGCCCTGAACACCGCTGTGAAGGGTGCGGACATGGTTCTGAACAGCGCCAACAGCGCTATCTTCAACACCGCTTTCGACCGCATGACCCGCAGCCATAAGACTGCTGGCTCCAACGGTTACGGCACCACCGGCACCGACAGCCCCAACAGCCTGTACAAGCTGATTTCCAACACCACCAACGTGAATGGCGAGAACGTGCTGGACCTGGTCATTGAGCTGAACATTCAGAGCTCCAAGGTCAACGCGGTGGACAATGTCAGCAATATCAAGTATGTCGGCGTCGTTGATGTGGATACCACTGGCTATAACTATCTGCCTGACGACAACATCCGCACCGCCACCGAGACCGGCTATATCGCTCAGGCCGCTCTGGTGGGCGACTCCGTCAAGACCCTGGGCGCTTACGAGATCGGCTGGCACGTCACTGGTACCTGGTCCGAGGGCACCGTGACCAACGGCGGCCGCCGCAGCGTGACCGGCACCGCCACTGAGGACGCCGCTTTGGCCGCCATCACCAACGGCACCGCCGCCGACCTCTCCCACGCCTACTTCATGCTGGGCGCTGTGGCCACCAAGGAGGGCGTGGTTTCCAGCTATCACAACCACACCGCCGACGTGCCTGGCACCGGCTGGGTCATCCTGAGTGACGGCACCAAGCTGAACCAGTCTGTGCTGTACAACACCGTGCAGACCAGCGCCACCTCTACCAGCATTCCCCAGCAGAACGGCACCATCAACACTGCCAACACCCAGCAGTACGGCTCCATGACCTACCGCTTCTACCTGGACGCCGAGGGCAACTATGTGGGCGCTGAGCCCATCGTGGGCACCGAGTTCGTCTACGGCACCTATATTGACTTCGAGTCCAACCTGGGCACCTCCACCTACACCTACCGCCTGGTGGGCGTGAACATGAACGGCGAGATGGTCACCAAGGACGTGAAGAAATACGGCACCGGTGCTTTCAACGGCACCATGACCAACATCGGCGCGGCCGGCGCTGAGCTGGACAAGATCGGCGTGCCCTTCCGCGGCGACTCCAGCTACACCACCACCAGTGTCACCGGCGTGCAGCCCGGCCTGTACACCGGCTACGCCGTGAACAGCGTGGGTAACATGACCAGCGATACCGACAACACCAGCGGCACCAACCTGCCCATCCCGATGTTCACGGATAACAATGCGACCTACGAGATCTTTGACGGCACCGTGACCATCAACAAGACCGACACTGCCATCGGCGCGGTAAAAGCCGGCGACGATGCCAACGCGGACGGCACCGACAACGACCCGATCTACTTCACCGAGGCCACCAAGTTCGTCCTGGTGAAGGGCACCGGCACCGACACCCAGAAGGTCAAGGTGTACAACGGTATCAGCGAGTTGCTGGGCGCCAACCGCACCGTGACCATCAACTTCGCCGGCGATCCCACTGCTTCTTACTTCGAGACAGCCGGCACCGAGGAGTACCGCGACATGACCGTGTTCTCCCAGAGCAACTACGTCTATGCGCAGAATGCCACCGGCACCTCCAAGCAGGCTGATGTGATCTTCATCCCCGAGGAGGCCGTGAACGGCGTGGGCAGCAGCCTGTACTATGTGGGCAACGCCACCCCGCTGCTGGTGAACGCCTACGGTGAGGACGCCACCAAGTTCGCCATGTACAACGACGGCGAGCGCGCCGAGTACTGGATCCAGGGTCTGGTGGACGACGGTGCTGCTGTGGGTTCCCGTAACAGCGCCACCATCGTGGCCAACGGCGGCACCCAGGGAGCTACCGGTAACGCCCCCGACAACCACGACCAGTTCTACAACCTGACCGACACCGGCCTGAAGGCCACCGACGGCCAGCCCATTTACACTGTCACCGCGGTGACCGCCTCCTACAATGGCACCACCTACCGGGCTCAGGACGGCATCGTGATCGCCAAGGACTACGTTGCGGCCACCACCGACAGCCAGACCGCCATGATCTACACCGCCATCAGCGCTACGCCCAGCAATGGCGCGCTGTATAACGTGGGCACCGCTAAGGTTGTGAACCTGAACGCCCAGAACACCGGCGCGGCCAGGGTGTGGCCCAACATCACCGATCTGGCCACCCTGAACGAGGCCAGCTCCCTGAACAACGTCAACAGTTACCGCGAGGTCCAGGTGTCTGCGGTTCTGTCCGGCGACAATCTGACCGCTGAGGTTATCTACGTCTGCTACAACCAGAGTCATACCTGATTAGACGTATACAAACCAAATCCAAGCAAAAAAGCCCCCCCGGAATTTTCCGGGGGGCTTTTTTGTGCTCAGACAAAGGCGATGTAGTTGTGTTCTCCGTGGGTGAAAAAATTGGAGCCAAGAGAGGTGATGGTAAAACCGTTTTCAACGATCTTCAAAATCACTGTCTCTCGGCCACCGCTTACATGGTAGACATACTTTTCACCTACGACCATGGCAGCGGTGGTGCCGGGAATTCGACTCATAAGCAGCACAGCCTTCGGCGTAAAGCCCAGGTTGACGGTCTGCGGAGAAGTCTCGTAAGCGACCGTCCCGAAGAAGATCTTTTGCACCTCCAGCGCCGTGACCCGCTGGGCCAGGGCGTCTCGGGCCTCCGCTTCCTCCCTGTCCCCGTTCGCCAGGGAGACCAGAACGCTTTCCACCTTCTCCGCGTTGTCGTTCAGCGCGTCCGGCGAAAATACGTCGTCCTTTTCAATCAGGTTCAGCTTGTACTTGTCTGTGTGTTGCATTTTTTTATCCCTCCCATCGGGGAGGGATAACCGCCCCTGTGTTGCACGCCGGAATGCAAGAAAAAAATCCCTGCTCAAGTCATTTTTTCGGCAAAAGGCAACGTTGCACCCGCCGGGTCATACTCGTTCCCAGCGCTGAATGGTTGTGGTATAGGCCTCTCCCTTTCCGTTGGAGGCGTACCAAATTCGGAACGCGCCCGGCACAAATTTGATTTTTACATCTACGTACTCCTCAAACACGATGACGCGCTCCGTCACCTCGCGCCAGACCTCCTCCGACCTGTTCAGCTCCGCCTCAAGGGTCTGGGTGACGTCCTCCCACTGCGCCTCCTGTGCCGGGGCCGCGTCCGCCAGCCCTTGGAGCTGTTCCCCGATGGCTTCCAGCTCCCGGGCGTACCGGGCCCGTATGGCTTGGAGCTCTTCGTCGGAAATTTTTTCGCTGAGGAACGCGTCCAGGGCGTTTTCGCGCTTGCGCTCCAGGGCGGCTTTCCGGGCCCGGAGGCGGTGGACGCGCTCCCCCCGGTCCGGGGCGTTTTCCAGCCCTTGCAGATCGTCCAGCAGGCTGGCTGCAATGGCGGCGCGGTCCAGCTCCAGCCGCCCCAGCACAAAGCCCATGACGGCGGACAAGCTTTTGCCGTTGACCATGCGCATACCGCAGCCCGGGGGCTCCTCCTGGCCGCTGCCCTTCCAGCCGCCGTAACGGACCCGGTTATGACAGCCCCAGGCCATGTAAACGAACCCGTTGGAGCGCTTTCTTTTGCGCGGGACAAAGCGGCTCCCGCAGCAGCCGCATCGGATTTTTCCGGAGCACCAATAGCGGTTGGAGTATTTGGATTTGTCGCCCTGGGCCGCGCTCCGCCGGGCCAGCTCCCGCTGGACGGCATCCCAGACCGCCCGGTCGATGATGGCCTCGTGGTGGTTCCGGAGCAGAATTTGTTCCTCCTGCCCCCTGTTCAGCACCTTTTTGTGGGTCAGGTAATCCGGCGTGACGTGCTTTTTTTGGAGCAGGTCGCCCACATGCTTTTCGTTGCGCAGAACGCGCAGGACCATGACGCAGGACCATTTTTCCGCCGTTCTGGGGGGCGGAATTCCCGCCTCGTACAGCTCCCGGGCGATGACGTGGGTGCCCTTTCCCTGGTCCAGGAATTTATGGTAGATCAGCCGCACCACCTCGGCCTCCTCCGGCTTGACGGACAGCCGCCCGTGGCGGGTGTCGAAGCCGTAGGTGGAGTTGCTGCCGAACACCACTCCCGCTTCCATGCGGCGCAGCTGGCCCCATTTCACCCGTTCGGAGGTCTTGCGGGACTCCTCCTGTGCGATGCTGGCCATGATGGTCAGGCGCAGCTCGCCGTCGTTTTCCCGGGTGTCGATGTTGTCGTTGATGAAGATCACCCCTACGCCCAGCCGCTTGAGCCGCCGGGTGTATTCCAGGGCGTCCACGGTGTTTCGGGCAAAGCGGGACACCTCTTTTGTGAGGATCAGGTCCAATTCCCCCGCTTCAGCCAGGTCCACCATGCGGTTAAAGGCCTCCCGCCTGCGGGTGCTGGTGCCTGAAATGCCCTCGTCGGCAAAAACCTCGGTCAGCCGCCAGCCTTGATGCTGTTGAATGTAGGCGGCAAAATAGGTCCGCTGGCTTTGCAGGGAATTGGCCTGGTCCTCCCGGTCCGTGGACACGCGGCAGTACGCGGCCACCCGCAGGGGCGCGGCGTTCCGCTGCATCAGGTCCGCTGGCGCTTCATCAGCGCTTCAAATTGACTTTGGGTAAGCCGGCCGCGCTGGAACAGCTCCCGGACTAGGCCGGTTTTGACCAGCTGCTCCAGCTGTTTTTTTCGGGAATCGTGGAGTTCGGAGCGATTCATAGCATTCCCTCCCTGACGCTGCTCTGCCAATACTATATTCCGCCGCCCTGCGGTTTAGCACGCCAAGCGCCGCCATACCGCCAACGCCCCAGGGATGGCGTTGAGCACCGCCAGCTCCTCCCGGGCGAAGTAGTCCCGGAGGACCAGCGCCCGGTCCTCCGCCATCCGTTTCAGACCTTCCCCCGCCATTCCGGCGCACACCAGCTGTCCGGGGCGCAGGGCGTCCAGCACCTCCTCCAGCCCGTGGCGGTCCGACGATAAAGGCGCGTTCAGCTCTCCGCCGGGCCCCGCCGCCGGAAGGGGCAGCACCACACAGTCCGCCCGGTCCGCCCCCGCTATGGACGGCTCGCACTTCATTCCCTCGCCCCGCTCCAGGGCGTAGGTATGTACGCTGTGGCCGTCGTCGGCCAGCAGCTCGGCCAGCGCCGCCTGCCGGGGGTCTCCCCCCACCACCCAGATATTTTTTGCCCGCAGCATGATAATCCTCCTGTCCGGGCCCTGTTGCTCCGGCCCTGTTTGTCATCAATCCAGTGTATTCCCCGCCGGGGGGACGGGTGACAGCGAAAAATTTTGTGCAAGCTTTTCAAAAAAACGGGCATACTGTTTTCACCAATACATTGGAGGGAAGCAATATGCCAAACGTCTACCAAAACTACCACAAAGGCAGCGTCGATTTCATGCAGAGCAAGACCCGGGAAAACCTGATGCGCTCCTTCGCCGGAGAGAGCCAGGCCCGCAACCGCTACACCATCGCCGCCTCCGCCGCCCGGCAGGAAAAGCTGGAGCTGGTGGCCCGAGTTTTTGAGTTCACCGCCGACCAGGAAAAGGCCCATGCCAAGGTGTTCTACGACCTTCTTTTGCCCTCCGCCGGGCAGAACATCGCCATTGACGGCAACTATCCCATCGACCTGTCCGACAAGACCCTGGACCTGCTGAAGGCCGCCCGGCACAATGAGTATCAGGAATTTGAGCACGATTACGCCGAGTTCGCTAAAACCGCCCACCAGGAGGGCTTCGACCTCATCGGAGGCCAGTTTGAGCTCATCGCCCAGATCGAGAAGGTCCACGGCGACCGCTTCGGACTAGTGGCCGACCTGCTGGAAAAGGGCACGCTGTTCGGCGAGGACAACCAGCAGACGGTGTGGATGTGCCTCAACTGCGGTGAGATCATCACGTCCTCCCTGGCCCCACAGGCCTGCCCCGTCTGCCGCCATGGACAGGACTATTTCATTCGTCTGGACTGGGCGCCCTACACTGCCAAGGGCTGAGTACAGCCGCATAAAAAATGCCGCACAGGCCGGATGTCTCGGCCTATGCGGCATTTTTTACGTTAAGGGTTGAAATATGGACAGGTCTATTGTATAATATATACAAAGAAAAGGTGAGGAGGCTGGCCATGACCGTCATCTACGGCACAAGGGGCGCGGACGGCCGGCGGCTGGCTTGGCCGCTGCTGGGGGCGGCGGTGCGGCGCAGCTGGGGCTGGGCCTGTCTGCCCCCTGTGGAGCGTTCTCCCCGTGGCAAGCCCTTTTTTCCAGGGCTGGAGGACCGCTGGTTCTCCCTGTCCCACAGCGGCGGGTTGGCCCTGTGCGCCCTGTCCACACAGCCGGTGGGGGTGGATGCGGAGCTGGTCCGGCCCCGGCGGGCAGGTCTGGCCCGGCGGGTGCTGAGCCCGGCGGAGCTGGCCCGGTTCGACGGCAGCTGGGCGGACTTTTACCGCCTGTGGACGCTGAAGGAGAGCTGGTGCAAGCGGGAGGACTCCCCTCTGTACCCGCCCCGGCAGGCGGAGGCCCCGCCATCCTGCCCTTACCAAAGCTATGCCGGGGAGGACTGGCGGGCGGCGGTGTGCTGTCACGACGCCCCTCCCCAGGAGATCATCTGGCTGGAAACCGACTGCGAAAAGGAGGGCTTTACATGAGCAAACAGATCATCACCATCAGCCGGGAATTCGGCTCCGGCGGCCGCTCCGTGGGACACCGGGTGGCAGAGCTGCTGGACGTACCCTACTACGACAAGGAGCTGGTCAAGCAGGTAGCGGTAGAGACCGGCTTTGACGAAAAGTTCATTGAGCATGAGGGGGAGTACGCCTCCCCCTGGCAGAGTCTGCTGTCCTATGCCTTTGCCGGCCACGGCTCCCGGCAGCACATGAACGGCCTGTCTACCGCCGATTTTTTGTGGGTCATCCAGTGCCGGGTCATCCTGGACCTGGCGGACAAGGGTCCCTGCGTCATTGTGGGCCGGTGCGCCGATTATATCCTGCGGGAGCGGGCGGACGTGCTCAACGTATTCATCCACGCCCCCATCCCCTTCCGGGCGGACCGGGTGGTGCGGCTGTACGGCGAATCCGACGCGGCCCCGGAAAAGCGGCTGGAGGAGAAGGACAAGCGCCGCCGGGCCTACTACAAGCACTACGCCGACCGGGATTGGGGCATGAGCCAGAACTATCATCTGTCGCTGGACTCCAGCCTGGTGGGGATTGAGCGCTGCGCCCAGCTCATTCTGGACGTGGCCCGCAATCCGGAGACATGAAAAGCATCCCCTCCCCCTCGGGAGGGGATGTTCTTATGCTCAGTGATAGGCCCGGTAAAGGAAGGTGACGATCTGCCCCCGGTTACAAATAGTATCCGGCTCAAAGGTATCGTCGGAGGTCCCGGTGGTGACCCCCTCCAGCACCGCCCAGCCCACCGCGTGGGCATAGGAGGCGTCGGAGGGCACGTCGGTAAAGGAGGCCACCTGGTCCTCAGGCCCGTCAAGGGCGCGCCAGATGTACCGCACCGCGTCCGCCCGGGAGCAGCCTGCCTCGGGGTCAAACTCCTCCCCCAGCATACCCAGCTCAGAGGCCCAGTGTACGGCTCCCGCATAGTATTCCGCTGCCCCCAGCAGGAGGGAGGCATCCCCGGGCTCCCCGGCCGCCCGCCACAGGAAGGTGAGGATCTGGCCGTGGGTGCAGGGCTGGCCGGGAGAAAAGGTGGTTTCGGAGGTCCCGTTGGTGATCTCCCGCTCCACCGCCCAGGCCACCGGGGCGGCGTAGTATTGGCTCCCGGACACATCCGCAAAGGCAGTGCGGACGGGGGCCTCCGTCTGGGCGGGACCTACGGTCACAGTCACTCCGGACATGTCCACATAATCCGCCTCGCTCAGCGCCAGCCAGCCGTCGGCGTACAGCCCTGCCTGGTCTTCGTCATAGGTGTAGACCGCCCAGCACATTCCCTTGGATACGGTGTAAGTCCGGCCCTCCTCCGACGGCGCCGCCCCTGTGAGAAACAGCTTGTCGTCCGCGCCGATGGTGCCGCTGTCGCAGTTGGTCACGTCCACCAGATAGTTTTTGCCGTCCCCCATCTGGACCACGTTCCACATGTGGCCTCCGGCGCCCATCTTTCCGGTGACCGTGCGGCACACCACAGTTCCGTCAAAGTCGGACAGGTCGCACAGGTACTTAAAGGCCTTGGCGTAGCCCTCGCACACTACATTGGTTTGGGGGTCGCCGTCAAACACGTAGATCAGCTGCCAGGGGTTGCCATAGGGCGTTTCCTCCCTTGCTGCGGTCGTGTTATAGGCCGTCAGGCTGCAAATTTCCTCCCGGTAGGAGATCAGCTTTTCATAGTCGGACTCGTCCTTGTGCTTGTCCACAATGGCCTGGGCGTTGGCCACTACCTGGTTGGCCGCGGCAATTTTGGACGGGCTGACGGCGGTGGCGCTGCCGCCCTGGTAATCCTGGGCCACCTCCAGGCGGATGGTCAGGCTCTTTACCGCCGTCCGCTCCCCCACCCGAGAAAAGGTGCAGTCCCAGCTGAACTGGCTTCCAGCCCAAAACAGCTCGTAGGGACAGTCGGCGGTCAGACAGTCGTACACCCGCCGGATATCGACGGTCCGGCTGAAGGCCTCCTTCAGCTTGGCCAGCACATCCTTTTGGCCGTTTTCCGTCACACCCAGCTCCTGGATGCTCCAGGACAAGCTGGACAGGTCGGGTATGCGGATCTCCGTATTGGTCCGAGTCCCCTTGGCGATTTTAGTGACCTCGGTTTTCAGATACTGGTAGATTTCCAACTCCGCGCCGGTGAGTCTGCTGCCCGCCGAGCCGCCGGCAGGCGCCGCCGCCCGGGCAGGGGCCGGAAGCAGGGCGGCCGCCAAAAGCAGCGCCATCAGGGCGGCTGTCCAACGTTTTTTCATGGGGTATTCTCCTTTTTGTCTGTTTTCCCAAGCGGTTTGTATGTCTGCCGTCCATTTTACCAGACCGGGCGGAATATGGCAAGTATCATAAAACGGGACAAAAAGGGCCGTCCCGCCCAGGCTGGGCGGGACGGCCCTTTGTCGGCGCTCCCTCAGATCACCCGCATACGGATGATGCCGGGCACCTTGCGGATGTCCTCAATGACTGTTTCATCCACGGCGGAGCCGGTGTCCACCATGGTGTAGGCGTACTCGCCCTTGGACTTGTTGGTCATGTTCTCCACGTTGACCCCGTCCTCGGACAGCTGGGTGGTGATGTTGGCCAGCACGGCGGGCACGTTGCGGTGGATGACGCACAGCCGCTGGACGCCGGAGCGCTCCATAATGACGTTGGGGAAATTCACGGAGTTCTTGATGTTGCCGTTCTCCAAAAAGTCCTTCAGCTCGTTGGCCGCCATGACGGCGCAGTTGTCTTCGCTCTCAGGGGTGGAGGCGCCCAGATGGGGGGTGGCCACCACGCCGGGAACCAGAGTGATCTCGTTGTCCGGGAAGTCGGTGACATACCGGGCCACCTTGCCGGAGTTCAGGGCCTCGATCATGTCGGCGTTGTTCACCAGTCCGCCCCGGGCCATGTTGATGACGCGCACGCCGTCCTTCATCTTGGCGATGGCGGCGGCGTTGACCGTGTGCTTGGTGGCCTCCATATAGGGCAGGTGCAGGGTGATATAGTCGGCGTTGGCAAACAGGGTGTCCAGCTCCTTCACCACCTTGATGTGCCGGTCCAGCCGCAGGGCGGCGTCCACGGACAGGTAGGGGTCGTAGCCGTACACGTCCATGCCCAGAGACAGGCCGATGTTGGCCACCAGCGCGCCGATGGCCCCCAGGCCCACCACGCCCAGGGTCTTGCGGTACACCTCGGGCCCCACAAAGGCGGACTTTCCCTTCTCCACCGCGGCGGCCACGTCCACGCCGGGGGTCTGAGCCTGCTCCCTGACCCACGCCGCGCCGCCGATCACGTCCCGTGAGGCCAGGAACATCCCGCACATCACCAGCTCCTTGACCGCATTGGCGTTGGCCCCGGGGGTGTTGAACACCACGATACCCGCCTCGGAGCACTTGTCCACAGGGATATTATTCACCCCCGCGCCCGCCCGGGCAATGGCCCACAGGCTCTTAGGGAAGTCGTAGTCGTGGAGCTTGGCGGAGCGCACCAGGATGGCGTCCTCGTTGGCCACGTCGTCGCCAACGGCATAGTCTCCGGCGGGCAGGCGCTCCAGGCCCACCGCCGCGATCTTGTTCATGGTTCTGATATTGAACATGGTTTTCACCTCTACATTTTATAAAAGGAACTGGGGCCCCCGCGCGAGCCCAGCGAAGCGGGTCGCGTGGGGAAAGGAGGAGCGGCGAGGCGAGCGAACTTTTGCCGCAGGAGGAAGCGAAAGATATGGAGCTTGCGGCGACTTAGCAGCAGTCCCAGTTATAGCACACCCGGGAGAAGTCCCGACGGCACAGCGCCTCCCGATTGATGAAGAAGTTGCACACGCCGCAGTCGCCCCACATCACCAGGTCGCCCGTAGCTTTAGTCCCGTCGCTGTCCAGCTGGAACAGGAGCACATCCAGCTCCTCGTAATCGGTCCCGTTTCGCGGGTCCTCCTGGGTAAAGTAGGGATAACCGCCCAACTGATGATAGGGAGCATTCCATCCCGGCTGGCTGGCGGCATCGTAGTCCCGCAGACGCTCCACGACCAGCTTGTGCATATCCCATGTGCCTGTGATGGGAGACTCGGGACGCAGCTTGTTCCACTTTTCCGCAAACAGGGCGTCAAAACGTGGGTCGGCCTCATTGATGCCCTGCTCCATGGGAAAGGGGCTGAAGCAGATATAGCAGCTCTTGAAGATTGGGAACCAGTCGTCCGCATTCTCAGGCTTGGGCGGCCGCTTGGCCTCCACCTCCTCCGCCGTCACGGAGGGGTCCACCGCCTCATGGTACAGCACGCGAAATCCCGTCTGGGTCACCTGGTCGTCAAAGTTCAGTCCCCACGCGTCGTCCCAGGATATAAAAAACTGCAGCAGTCCCGCCGCGGGAAAATCGGGCAGACCGTTCAAGCTGGCACAGTCCACCTGGGCCAGCAGGGCCAGACCTGCACCGTTGGCGTCCAGCGGCCAGGCCATATCGTGGGGCAGGTAGGGCGTTCCGCCCGCCTTGCTCTCGAAAATGCCCGGTTCTCCCGGCTCCAGTGTAAAGCGGACAGCGGGACGATGGTGCTCGGCGTGGATCTCCGCCGCCACCTTCCGGGCCAGGTCGTAGACCTCTGTTGCCTGTGCTCTGACCCGCTCGTTGCTCTCCGGCATTTTGTCGGCCATATCAGTTTGCCTGATCGAACGCCTTGATGAAGTCCGCCAGCTTCTCCACGCCCTCCACGGGCATGGCGTTGTAGATGGACGCCCGCATACCGCCCACATTGCGGTGGCCCTTCAGGTTGGTGAACCCGGCCTCAGCGGCCTCCTTGACAAACTTGGCGTCCAGCTCCTCGCTGACGGAGCGGAAGGTTACGTTCATGTCGGACCGGCTGGCCTTCTCCGCCGCGCAGGTGAACAGCTTGGAGCTGTCCAGCACATCGTACAGCAGAGCCGCCTTATCGTGCTTGATCCTCTCCATGCCTTCCACGCCGCCCTTGGCGTCCAGCCACTCCAGCACCAGGCCCAGCATATAAATGCACCAGCAGGGCGGGGTGTTGTACATGGAGTCCTTGTCGATCATGGTCTTGTAGCTCATCATCAGCGGGGTGTAGGGCAGCTCATGGCCCGCCAAGTCTTCCCGGACAATGGCGATGGTCAGGCCCGCCGGGGCCAGGTTCTTCTGGGCCCCGCCGAAAATGACACCGTATTTGCTCACATCCACCGGACGGGACAGGAAGTTAGAGGACATGTCGCAGACAATGGGCACGTCCCCGGTGTCGGGTACATACTGCCACTCGGTGCCGTAGATGGTGTTGTTGGCGCAGTAGTAGAAATAGCTGGCCTCAGGGTCCAGCTTGAGCTGGTCCTGCTGGGGAATATAGGTGTGGTTTTTGTCCTCGCTGGAGGCGGCCAGGTTAATCGTGCCGTACTTCTTGGCCTCTTTATAGGCGACGTTGGCAAAGTTGCCGGTGACGGCGTAGTCCGCCCTGCCGGTTTTGCCGATCAGGTTCAGCGGCGCCATGGAGAACTGGCCGGAGGCGCCTCCCTGCAAAAACAGCACCTTATAATTGTCGGGCACATGGAACAGCCGGATAAAATTGGCCTTGGTGTCCTGGAAAATCTTATCAAACACCTTGGAGCGGTGGCTCATCTCCATGACGGACATGCCGGAGCCCCGGTAATTGGTGATTTCAGCGCCCGCGCGCTCCAGCACCTCTAAGGGCAGCATGGACGGTCCGGCGGAAAAATTGTAGACGCGTTCGGTTCCCATGATTCTCTTTCCTCCTCAACTCGGCTTGAAATTCATTACTTTAGCGTATTGTATATTATATGTTGTTTTTCCCTATTCTGTCAATCACCATAAGGGCCAAAAAAGCCCCCCCGGCCGGGGGGGCTTTGGGTATTCTTGACACGGAGAGCGGCGTTACGCCTGGGTTTTCAGCATCCTTGTGGCGTTGAGAATGGCGATCACAGCCACGCCCACGTCGGCGAACACCGCCCCCCACATGGACACGTCACCCAGCGCGCCCAGGATGAGGAACAGCGCCTTGACGCCCAGGGCAAACGCGATGTTCTCGCGCACAATCCGCATACATTTGTGGGCAATCTCCATGGCTACCGTCAGCTTGGCCGGATTGTCGTCCATCAGCACCACGTCGGCGGCCTCAATGGCCGCGTCCGAGCCCATGGCCCCCATGGCAATGCCCACATCCGCCCGGCTGAGCACCGGCGCGTCGTTCACGCCGTCCCCCACGTAGGCCAGCACGCCCTTTTCGCTCTTACGGGAGAGCAGGGCCTCCAGGCGTTCCACCTTGTCCGCAGGAAGAAGCTGGGCTTGGACCTCGTCCAGCCCCAGCTGGGCCGCCACCGCCTCGCCCACCGCCTGACTGTCGCCGGTAAGCATCACGGTGCGGATGCCCCGCTGTTTCAGCGCCTTGATGGCGGCCGGGGCAGTCTGTTTGAGCTGGTCGGAAATCACGGCGCAGCCCAGGTATCGACCCTCCCGGGCCACATGGACCACGGTGCCCACCTGATCGCAGGGCAGGACCTTCACGCCCTCCCGGACCATGAGCTTCTCGTTGCCCGCCAGCACACGCCTGCCGTCCACCAGGACGGATACGCCGTGGCCGGGGATCTCCTGCACGTCCGTTACCCGGTCCGGGTCCGCCTCGCTCCCCAGGGCGCGGCGCAGAGACTGGGCGATGGGATGCCCGGAATGGCGCTCGGCCAGGGCGGCGGTTTCCAGCAGGTCCCGCTCGTCCACACCAGGGGCGGGGTTCAGCGCGGACAGCTCAAACACGCCTTGGGTCAGGGTTCCGGTTTTGTCGAACACCACGGTCTCAGTGTCGGCCAGCAGCTCCAGGTAATTGCCGCCTTTGACCAGGATGCCCTGAGCGGACGCGCCGCCGATGCCGCCAAAGAAGGACAGGGGGATGGAGATCACCAGCGCGCAGGGACAGGAGATGACCAGGAACGTAAGAGCGCGGTGCACCCAGACGTCCCAATTTCCAGTGACCAGAGAGGGAATAATCGCCAGCGCCAGGGCCGCAAATACCACGGCAGGGGTGTAATACCGGGCAAATTTTGTGATAAAGTTCTCCGCTTTGGCTTTCTTAGAGGAGGCGTTCTCCACCAGATCGAGGATTTTTGCCACGGTGGACTGCCCAAATTCCTTGGTGACCCGCACCTTCAGCATTCCGGTGATGTTCACGCAGCCGCTGAGCAGCTCAGACCCCGCCGCTACGTCCCGGGGGGCGGACTCGCCGGTGAGGGCGGCGGTGTCCAGGGAGGAGGCGCCCTCCAGCACCACGCCGTCCAGCGGGATCTTCTCGCCGGGGCGGATCACGATGGTCTCGCCCACCGCCACCTCGTCGGGGTCCACCTCAATGATCTGCCCATCCCGCTCCACATTGGCCACGTCGGGCCGGATGTCCATGAGCTGGGCGATAGACCGCCGGGACTTGCCTACGGCGTAGCTCTGGAACAGCTCGCCCACCTGGTAGAACAGCATGACGCCCACGGCCTCGGAGTACTCCCCCAGCACCAGCGCGCCGATGGTGGCCACGCACATGAGGAAATTCTCATCAAAGACCTGCCCGTGGCCGATGTTGCGGACGGCCTTCCACAGGATATCCCAGCCAATGATGAGGTAGGGAATAAGGTAGAAGGGCCATTTCAGCAGCACCAGTCCATAGTCGGGGGCGCCGTCCACGCTCTCAGTGAGCAGTGGAATCTGCGTGTGCATGGGGATGTCAGGCAGCAGGGATACCGCGATGAGCAGCACCGCCGCCACGACGATACGGATCAGCGTCTTTTTTTGCTTCCTTGTCATAACAAATCAACTCCTAACACGGATGTACAGTCCGCTTTTTGTTGCCTAAACAGCCCGGCCGGGTTTTTCCAGTATCCCGATGCCCTCAGGCACCCCGCCGGGAATGACCTCCAGCGTCACTGGACCCAGCCCCAGGCGCTCCAAAAGCATGCGATACGTCTCCGGCGTAAAGGCGTGCTCGTAGTGGAAGCCCACGCCCTGATAAATTTTAATCATGGACCCGTAAGCCGCCCCCGCCTTTCCTTGCAGGTAGGTGGGCAGAATGAGCCGCCCGCCGGGGGCGGTGACCCGCCACAGCTCCCGGACCGCCTGTTCCGGCGTGTCCAGCAGGTGGAGCACATTTCCTGCAATCACCACATGAAAGCTCCCGTCCGGGTCGGACAGGGCGGTAACGTCCCGGCTGGCAAAGCTCACGTTGGTCAGACCGTGCTTCCGGACCTTTTTCTGCGCCCGGTCCAGCATGGCCTCGGACTGGTCGGTGCATAGCACAGACCCCGCCCGCCTTGCTGCGGCCAGGGAAAACTCCCCCGTCCCGGCGGCGCAGTCCAGCACCCGGGCCCCGGCGGGGACCAGCTCCCCCACTCGAGCCCTGGTAGCGGCGTTTACTTTGCGGTTGCTCCATTCAAACAGGTCATACAGCCCGGCGACGCGGTCCCAGAAGGTGCGGCTCACAGCACGATCTCACAGTCGGGCTCCACCTTCTTGCAGCACTTCACCACGTCCTTCATGAGGGCATCGACGTCATCCGCCTCGATGGTCATCTTCTGGGTGAGGAAGCTGACGGTGGCGTCGGTGACGCCGGGGAGCTTCTTGATAGCGGTCTCCATTTTGGCGGCACAGTTGGCGCAGTCCAGGTCGATGAGCTTGAAGGTCTTTTTCATAATGATAACTTCCTTTCCATATATCGTCCCATTGTCGAGCAAAAACTTCGCGGGACCGCCCGCGGGGGTAACGAACCAAAAGTTCTTATGGGTTTCTTTTTCTCACAGGAAAAAGAAACTACTCGTTGACGTGCTCCATACCCTGGGCGATGATCTTACGGACATGGTCGTCGGCCAGGGAGTAGAAAACGGTTTTGCCGTCCTTGCGGAACTTCACCAGGCGGCTGCCCTTCAGCACCCGCAGCTGATGGGACACCGCCGACTGGGTCAGCCCCAGCAGCTTGGAGATGTCGCAGACACAAAGCTCCGCCTCGAACAGGGCATACAAGATCTTGATACGGGTGGAGTCGCCGAACACCTTAAACAGCTCCGCCAGGTCGTACAGCGTCTCGTCGCCGGGCATCTCCCCCAGCACCTGCTCCACCGCGTCCTCGTGGACGAACAGGAAGCCGCAGCGCTCAATTTCATTGCTGCCGGTCATTTGGATCAGCTCCTCTCGTTTGGTTAATATGTGAACAACTGTTCATATATTAGCACGACCTTTCCGCTTTGTCAATAGGGCTTCCCAAAATTTTTTAAGCTCCTCCGGCAGTCCAAGAAAAAACGCTTTTTCCAACACGGAAAAGGCGTTTATCCCATACTATCCCATTGGCAGGGTAACGGTGAACGCTGTCCCCTCCCCCTTTACGCTGCGGACTGTGATTTTTCCCCGGTGCCGCTCCGCGATGGCCGCCGCGATGGCCAATCCCAATCCATAGCCCCCCTGGGCCCGGTTCCGGGCAGCGTCCGCCCGGTAGAACCGCTCAAACAAATGGGCCTGGGCCTCCTCCGGAATGGGCTCCCCGGTGTTGTGGACGGTGAGCGCCGCCCGCTCCCCCGCGGCCAGCGTGACCGTCACCGTCCCGCCCGGCTCGCAGTATTTGCAGGCGTTGTCCAGCAGAATGGCGACGAGCCGCCGCAGCTCCTCCCCGCTTCCGGTGACGGTCACGCCGGGGGCCAGGCCGCTGTCCAGCGTCAACCCCGCCTCAAAGGCCACCGGCTCAAAGGACATGACGCAGTCCCCGCACACGGCGGACAGGTCCGCCTGCCCCTGGGGGCGTTCCAGTCCGGCGGCGTCTCCCCGGGCCAGAAAGAGCAGATCCTCCACCAGTCCCTTCATCCGCAGCCCCTCGTCCCGGATGTGCTCCACCCACCGGCGCTGTTCCCGGATGGTGTCGTCAGGGCGGCTGAGTAAAATATCCGCGTCCGCCAGCAGGACGGTGAGAGGCGTTTTCAGCTCGTGGGAGGCGTCCGCCACAAACTGCCGCTGCCGCTTCCAGCTCTCCTCCACCGGACGCACCAGCCACCGGGCCAGAAAAAGACTCACCACAAGGAACCCCGCCAGCGCCGCTCCCAGCACCAGCGCCGCCGTCAGCGCCTGCCGCCGGATGCTGGACTGCTCCCAGCTCAGATCGGCAAAGGCCAGCTCCAACAGGCCGTTTTTGGACTGGAGGAGAAACCGCAGGTTTTCCTCCTTCAGCTCCCCGGAATTCGCGCCCGCGGCCAGCGCGCCCTCCGCCGCCCGAATCACATCCGCCTCGTCCACCTCGGCGTTGTAGCTGATGGCCAGCGCCACCCGCCCGCGGCCGTCCATCACGGCATAAAAGGCGGGAATGAGGGTGTACAGCTCCTCGTCTCGGGCAAAGCCGCCGTCCGGGATGGGACGGCCCGGGGTCAGCACCGTCCCGCCCCGCTCCAGCACCCAGCGCAGCACCCGGTCCGTCTCCTCCCGGTACTGCCGGACGATGGAGGCGGTCTGAACGGCCAGCGCCGTTCCCAGCACCAGTCCCAGCAGCACCATGATGATGAGCACAAATTTCCGCCGCAGCCTTCCCAGCATGGCGCGTCCCTCCTTTCAGGTGCTATGGACCGGTCCGGCATGCCGAAACGTTACCTTTTATTCGGCTTTCTTTTGATGTTCAACAGCCTTACGAAATCAGGAAACAAAGAGGCGTCCACCGGCTCAAGCATGATCCATTTCCCATCATGGCAGGTTTGCGCTCCGTCACATTTTTCTTGAACCTCTTTTGTGTAATGCTCCCGGTCCGCTTCCAATTTTGACCGCTTGTCCTTCCCTAAAATAATCATGAAGCCCACACAGTTTTTCCTTGCATATAACGCGCACAGCGTTTTGCCGCCCCGGCGATCCTTATATTCATAAGTCCATGCCTTCCGCCCTGATTCCACAAACGGTCCATATCATATGCTTCCTCAATCAAAGCACAGGGCTGATTCCATACGTCATACAGAGGCTTTCCCAATAAAGCCGCCATTTGCTTTTCATTGGGTATCGCATCAAGCATATGAGCCCTTCTAATATAACTTCTAAATTCTGCCGCTTTGATTATATCATGTCCCTTGTTCGCTTTCAACCTGCGGTTCATAAAATTGCCGGCGCTTAAAACCGCAGGCGCAAGCAGTAATGGAGCCAAAATTTTCCCAAACCGGCTGAAAAAAACTCTTTACAAACCGGAGCCGCTGTGCTATTTTATATTCAGTAATCATTCCTATTAGCAACAATCAGGGAGGAGCCCCCATGAACAACGTCCGAACAAGCAAGAAGCGGGACGCTATGCTGGCGCTTCTCCGGTCCACCCACTGTCACCCCGGGGCGGACTGGGTTTATCGGGAGATGAAGTCCCAATATCCTGACTTAAGCCTAGGCACCGTCTACCGCAACCTGAACCACCTATGCGAGCGGGGCCTCATCCAGCGGGTGGGCGCCGTCAACGGCCAGGAGCGCTATGACGGAGTGGTTGCCCCCCATTCCCATTTTGTTTGCAAGCGCTGCGGCGCCATCCTGGACCTGCCCGAGCACTCGCCCGGGGAGGGCTGGCTGGAGAACGCGGGCGTGCAATATGGCTTTCGGGCGGAAAGCTGTGAGTTCACCGTGCGCGGCCTGTGCCGGGACTGCGTGGACGCTCAGATGGAGGCCCAAACTTAACATTGGAGGAAAATATCATGAAAAAATGGATCTGCCCTGTCTGCGGTTACGTCTATGAGGGTGCCGAGCCCCCCGCCGAGTGCCCCGTGTGCCATGTGGCCGGCTCCAAGTTCACCGAGCAGGTGGGCGAGATGAAGCTGGCCGCCGAGCATGAGTACGGCATCTACGCCAAGACCGTGAAGAACAACGCCGACGTCAGCGAAGAGGATAAGAAGTACATCCTGGAGCAGCTGATGGCCAACTTCAACGGCGAGTGCTCCGAGGTGGGCATGTATCTGTGCATGGCCCGCATCGCCCACCGTCAGGGCTACCCCGAGATCGGCCTGTACTGGGAGAAGGCCGCTTATGAGGAGGCCGAGCACGCCGCCAAGTTCGCCGAGCTGCTGGGCGAGGAGCTGGAGCCCAGCATGACCGCCGACACCAAGAAGAACCTGGCCTGGCGTGTGGACTGCGAGTTCGGCGCCACCCAGGGCAAGTTCGACCTGGCCGCCTGCGCCAAGAAGAACAACCTGGACGCCATCCACGACACCGTGCATGAGATGGCCCGGGACGAGGCCCGCCACGGCAAGGCGCTGAAGGGCCTGCTGGAGCGGTACTTCAAGTAATTCAGGAGGCGCATCCGATGGATCTGAACGAGACCGTGTGCTTCTGCGGCGACGTCACTGTGGGCGACATCAAAGCTGCTGTGGAGGCCGGAAATACCACCCTGGAGGCCGTCCAGGAAGCCACCGGCGCGGGCACCCACTGCGGCGGCTGCGTGGACAAGGTGGCCGAGCTGGTCAAGGAGTTCACAAAGTAAGTGTAAGAAAATCAAAGATTTTCAAGGGGAACGGGGAAACTCGTTCCCCTCTTTTTTGTGCCGATGTGCAAGTCAGTGTGCAACTCCCGCCCGATATTCACTTTTTCAGCTTTCACATGTGCAACTCGAATAAATTGCACTCATATTAAGCGGTTTTTCGCTTAATTACAAAGAAATTAGAGAAAACAGACAACTTTTCAAAAAGTTTATTCAACTATGCGGCGAAAAAAAGAAGTTTGAGGCAAGACGTAACAACTTTTTACAAGTTTTAGAGCCGCCGAACCAAAAATATTCAAGCCGCGCCGCTAAAATTGCCGTTTCTCTCTGGATTTTGCAGACTTTTTATTGGTCTGCTTTTTTCTTTTCTCTATTATAGCACATGTCCTTGTTAAAGTACAGGTTTTTCTTTGCCCCATGTTATACTAAATCCAGAAAGAGCGAGAGACACACGGCCTCTTGAAAAATCAAAAACGAAAAGGAGATTTCCACCATGAAGAAGAACGCTATCGTTACCATCGACGAGACTACCGCCCGCGTCACCAAGGCTTTCCAGCGACAGGCCCGCATTTTCGGCACTGACGAATACAAGATGTGGAAAGCCTACCGCGAGGATTTCCCCGGCGCTAAGATGGAGACTAAGACCATCAAGCGGAACGCCAACAAGTGCACCTACCGCAACCTGACCTATGTTAATATGGGGCGGTATATCTCTGTGAACGCTCCCCAGCTTTTGGAGGAATTTGAAAGAGAAAAGGATTCCGCCAAGGCACAGGAAAACCCCTATCGCGCTGTTCTGGCCTGGTTCCTTGAGAATTTCCCCAACTATGACGATTACAAAAAGTTCTTTGAGGATAAGGACAAGACCGCCGAAAGCGAAACCCCGGACAATCGCGTGATTGATCTTGCCAGTTGACTGACCGCAAGGGGCAAACGTCTTTGAAAAATGCACATCAATTTTATAATTGAGGGGGGCGGCACGCCGATGTGCCGCCCCTCTTAACTTAAATGCCTTATTAAATTATAGCAGTCCCTTGTTTTGCAAATCTTGAGTAATTGAAGCCAAATCAACCTTTATTCCAATTTGCAATCAAATTTTTTTGCAATCCCTAAAAATGAAGGAGAAAATGTTATTGATTCATTTTCTGAATCAATTTCATAAGTATACTGCTTATCATCGACGACTATAACATCATTACCTTCCAACGTGTAGCTATATGTAGTTTTTTCCGAAGAATAGAACACTTCTCCAGCGCCAGGAACATTCTGGCTTTTTCTGCCACCGTGAAGAATAAATGTTGTACCATCAATTGAGTTAATTGTGTATTCATTATCCGAAGTTTTTAGGTAGCTTATGTCATTGAATGTCAGTTCTTTTTGACAAGCGCTTAAAGAGAGCATGACAATAATTGCCATAATAATTAGTACCGTTTTTTTCATGGCTATCATCCTTTCAATTTGTCTTAGCTGGCTACGGAGGGGCGGAACGCTGATGTACCGTCCCTCTGTGTTTTAGAAATCACAGGTCCAACAACTGTTTTTTCTTAGTGTCAAACTCTTTCTGCGTGATAACGCCACTGTCTAACAAGTCTTTATACTTCTTCAGTTCATCAGCGGAACTTTGTGGAATTTCCTGATGTGCTGTGCCGTGATTTTCTTGACGGCTTATCAGTAACTTGCTTACAGCATTGAGGATTTCATCAGCATTAGCTAAATAACCAAATTTGATAGCCCCGGATGCCGTTGTCACAGCAACAGAATCTTTCTTGTAACCTGATACAGCAGAAATAGAATCCAATGGCAAATCAACGCGCTTTCCGCTCATATCATATCCATAAACTCTTTTGTCGGTGACTGTCATTTCCATTTTCGACCAACGATGATAAAGGAAGATTCCAATAATGATTGTTAATATGGCGATTGGCGGATAAACCATCATCGCTCCATCGCCTCCGCCGAATGTATAACTCAATCTGTCTCCAAAAGAACCACTTCCAATTACAAATAGTGAAAAGCACGTGCCCAGCAGAAGTATAACCGGACCGATAGCCCCAATGGTAATAGCGGGTGGCAGGATATTCTTTAACTTGCTTTTGATGATTACTTTTTCATTCATAATAATTTTCCTTTCTTTCTCCCTCGTTAGCGGGTTAGTTGAATTGATGTGTTTCTACTTCTGTGTCTCTGCTGTGGACTTACCTCCAACTGCATAGTAAGGATATTATACTCTGTATTCTGGCTAATTGCAATATATTCTTTCTGTTTTCTGGCGATTAGCTGGTTTAATTTCTGGCTGTATGTTGTAAAATCTATCAATAAGACAGTTGAGAGGTAATGCGATGGATTTATCGTTAATGGGTAGCAAAATCAAGGCAGAGCGAAAACGGCTCAATTTGACACTGGAAACGCTATCGGAACAGATAGGAATATCCAGAAACTACCTTTGGGAGATTGAGGCAGGACGCAAGGCCCCCGCATTGAATACACTTTTCAATTTAGGTGTTACCCTTAACGTGTCTATTGATTATCTGCTGGGGGCCTCCGCCGAAAAGAAAAGCATTAGCGGCAATTCTCCCGCCACGGAACGCGATTTAGAAATTGCGCGGATTATGAAAGCGTTAAACGAGTATGAAGTAAAAGAGTTATCACTAATATCTAACGTGATACATGACTTTTCAAGATATTTTGAACAAAAATAGCAAGCGCGGTTACTGAAAGCCGCGCTTGCTTTTTACTATGAGGAAAATACTACCGCCGCCCGCTCGACTGTATAACCTCCGCCGCGTCCGCCGTTTTCGTCCGTTTCCGCCGTGATTTTGTGTCGGGAGGGAAATCCGCCGAGAAAACCAGCATTGAAAAATCAAAATGAGATTTTCCCTAAACCATCCCCCCAGTAGGGTGCTGGCTGCTGCCCTGTTGCGATATGGGGTAGTCCCGCTCCCGCTCGAAATTGAAAGTGTAGGTTCACGATTGCCAGCCGCCAAGCCAGGAAAAGAAAACAGGGCGTGAAGCAACATCTTCCAAGAAGCTGCTACGCTTTTTTGCGTGGCGGCAACGTGTTTTTACATGAGGCAGCAAGAATGTTTTGAAATGTGGAAAAAATGAGCGTTATTCGCGTTCCTTGCCGCGAAAAAATTTTTGAAGTACAATATAATTAGAAAGTAAGGGAAGCAACACGATTCTTGTAGATTTTGACAAGTCGCAGATTGAACAGCGGGGCCGTGTTCCATGATGGAGCCGCCGCTGCTCTGTTCCTCCACGGTTCCGCTTAGTGCCAGTAACGCGTTATGGTAAAGGTTCTAAGGCCATTTGGGAGCATTTGGCGGGGATGGACAATCAGGAAGCCGCCCAGTGGGTTGAAACCACCTTCAGGCAGTTTGTGACTGACCCTGTGGCCGCTGTTGAATATGTTTTGGGGACGGTGGTACAATGCCAGTGAAAATCACTGTCAGCTATACTTCGGACTGTGAGCGGATCGCCGAACAGATTGAACCCCGGCTGAAGGATATTTTACCCCCCTATAAACTCAAAAAAGACATACCTAAGCCCCCTTATAAACTTAGTCCGTCACCCGGTCCAGGGCTTCAGCCACGGTCCGGCCCTTGCCGCTGTGCAGGGGCATCAATCGCGTTGTTGCCATTTTCAAAACCTCCTCGCAAAAAGAAAAATGGTGGTGAGCGGCATTTTGCCGCCCACCACCAGATTGTTATTTGATTTTCGATAGCTGCTCCAAAATGTTTCCAAACAGCCCACTGGCCTCCGTCAGCTTGCCGCAGATTTCATCCACCTCGTCAGGATAGACACCGCCGCCGGAATTGACCCGGCGGGCGATCTGATTCATATTATTGGAGGTATACCGCAGGAGCTTTGCACACTCGTCCAGCT